>DAOVHV010000134.1 GCA_030671645.1 bacterium
CCCACAGAAACAGACTCGATTGTGTCTCATGTCCTCCTGCATCCGCGCCAATAACGAGGATTTTATAGGTGCCGCCCTCGGATGGCGTGAACGAGAATTCGCCCACACCGTTCTCATCCGTTCGCAGCATCCCGGTTTCGATCTCGATATCGTTGACTGTCCATGTCCAACGTCCGCCGCCGGATTCGTTCTCTTCGAAGACGTTTTCCCATTCCCGGCGGATGATTCGATAGGCGAGATCCCGTGAACCGACTCGTTCACCGGACCAGTCGACGGTGATGACTTCCACCTCAGTAGGGTCTCCGGCACGAGCGACCGACCTGGCGGTGGCCAATCCGGCGTAAAATTCGGCCGCATGAATAACGATAGTTCCGCGACCGGAAATGACTTGACCATCTACGCCACGCGAGGTGGCTTCAACCGTCAACGTGCGACTACCTGCAGACTCATCCTCGGCCGTCTGCAGGAAGAGATCAGCCGGCAGTTCGATGAGCATCTGCCCGGAGCTGTTGGTGAGACCGGTGCCTTCCAATACGGGTGTAGGCGGCGTCCGTGGAAGCCACCAGCAGCTCCAGCAGAACCAGGGGTCATCCCAATCGGTGAACGAGTATCTCCCCAGGTGGGAAGGCGAGAAATGATAAGATCCGGAATACACGCTCCAATCCAACGATTGATCCGTGACAGGAGCGCCGAAGAAGTATTCGACCTGCACCAGAACTCGCACCGTCTGCCCGGTTACAAGCTGATGGGCTTCCGGTGTAACGACGACTTGGAATTCCGGCGGACGATAGGCGGCAACGTCGAACGTTTTGGTGTAATAGGCCGATTCGGTCGAAATCTCAATACGATAGGTTCCAATGGCGTCGTCGTCTGCCAACTCGATCTGTCCCGAGAACGTGCCGAACGGGTCGATAGCGTGGGTGCCTTCGTAGATTTGATTCCAATCCGAATCGCGAACTGTAACGAGAACCGATGCAAGGCTGGGCAATGAATACTCCACATCCTGCTCGTCTCGCAGCACGCCGCGGAAGGATACGGTTTGCCCGGGGCGGTAGATCGGCCGATCAGTATCCATGAAGAGCCTTTGATCTGCGCTCCCGCCTGAAGAATAGCCAAAATCCCAGATCGAAATGCCGGATGTCCATCGCGAGTTTCCCAGTACGAATGGGTAGGCGCTTGCCACGGTGATCCCACGCCAATCATAGGAGTCGGTTCCTGCAAACGTCGCTACGCCGTCACGATCCGTGACCGTTGCTTCCAATGCTTCGCCATCGGAATCATAGGCACGTAAGATCAAACCGGGGATGGGCTCTCCGCTGTACAGATCGCATGCCCAAACGAGCGTTTCGTCATCCGCAGACTTCATGGTGAGATTGATGGGGCTGGCGATGAGTACATGGCGGTGCTGCCATCGATTCCAGCGGACGCTGTCTGCGTCCAGGTCAATCATGTAGATGCCGGGCTCGAACGATTCGCCGGCAGCCAGCAAGTCGATCGGGGAATAGCCGATCTTGTTGAGTTCCCCAGCAACGGGAACGGTCCATTGTCGAACTCGCGCGTCCTTGGGTGGGGAGTAATTGTACCAATCATTGGTGGCTTTGAAGTATTCATCGAGCGTGAGTCGAGACAGAGTAAGCGTGAGCGATTCGGTGTTTCGATGAGCCACAAAGATTCTCGAAGCTTCGTACGTGCTGAAGGTCCCGGTCTGCCCGGGCACGTGCAGCCAAGCCGTTGGATCCAGAGCGCGGGTTCGAAATCGGATTGTCATCGGTTGATGGGTCCGATTCCCGTAAGGATCGGCGATGTTCGGACCGATGCGAATCTCGTACTCCTGGCTCGGACTTGAGCCGAAGCGGACGACATAGGAGTTATCCCAAGAGCGGAAGTAGCCCGAAAGCTCGCTGGGTTCAGGCTCAGGAACAATGGACAAGTTCTCCACCACTGTGTTTGGATCAATGGGGGCATTGAACGTGATGACGAACGATGTATAGGGATAGACTGCGGATTCACCGTTGCGCGGGCTGGTATCGATGATTCTCGGAAGAGGAACGGTTTCAAAGCGCGAGCTGATCGACCCTTCCATCCCCAGACCCCTGTCAATTCCGGTCACGCCGCCATCGAGCGAGAAGACATAAGCTTGGTCGAAGTCCAATGGCTCGTGCGGAGTGAATACGACGACCTTGCCATCGGCGGCCAACGCTCCGGCAATCCGTTCAGCGAACAGCTCGCCGAACAGACCGGTCGTTCGCAGGACAAAGCGTTCCTCGAAGCTCTGCAACGAAATCGGCATATTGAAAGTGATGCGGATGGCTGTATCGATGGAGACGAGGTCGTCGTCGGAATGAGGCGACATCCAGACGACCTTAGGTCGCTCGGTCGAGAACTGCCAGACGACATCTTCAGGAAGCATCCCGCCGGTTGTGTCCGTCAATCCACCGGGTACGGTCACTGTGTAGACGGTGCCGCCCCTGAGGGAGGCGGCCGGAGTGAATACATACATGGAGGTATTTACCCATTCTCCGGTTCCGAGAATGACTGGTTCGATGATCAATGGCTGAGGAAGATTGGTGATACTGGGGTCGGCAAGCGTCATGAGGGGAACCACGGGGCGGTTGAACATCACGAAGAGATTGCTGTCGACGGCGATCTCTTCGGAGTCGGCAGCCGGCAGCATCTGAGAGACTTCCAGGTATCCGACGGTTCGAAATTGGAAGTCGCAATCGCTGTCAAGTGGTTCACCGGTCGAGGATTGAGCCGCTTGAGAGAGAGAGAGTCGATACACGGTATCTCTCAACCAGATGGAGAGGGGGGCGAACCGTATGGTGCGTTCATCGATCCAATCGAAGACGCCATCAATGAATGGTTCGATGGACAATCCTGCCTCGACAGAAGCGCGATCCATCGAACGATCGAAAACGAGTTCGATGAAACCATCGATCTGAAGCTCCTCGCTTCGAGCCGGCGTCCGATGGATGACGCTTGGGCCTGCGAGTGCGCTGAAGGCCATCCCAACGAGAAATGCGAATACCAAAGCAATGCCGCACCAGCGGGCGATGAAACGTCTTTTGACTTGATTCATGATGATCCTCCCCCGGAATCGAACCGAAATCATTCCCTCACTGATAGGTTGAAGTGTCGACAAATGCAAATCGC
The DNA here is from genome assembly GCA_030671645.1 of bacterium. Classification (GTDB taxonomy): domain Bacteria; phylum Bipolaricaulota; class Bipolaricaulia; order UBA7950; family UBA9294; genus SPBW01. Next base: position 3,154 of record DAOVHV010000134.1, read on the forward strand.
TCATGCTTCTCTACCAAACACTTGGCTGAAGATTCAGTTTCACTTTGTTGGCACACAGGCTGCGATTCTCTCTCCTCACAATAAACACACAATTGAACCTTTACATTCAACCATCGTGAACACACTGGAGCCGGAACGCAAGAGAACGACACTAGGGCGGTTCCGTCCTGAAACCAAAATGCGCGGGCGCTGGGTTGGCTACATGGCAATGGCTTGCGTGGTCGGTTCATTTGTTCTCTACGAACTGTGGGGATGGATCCCCGGTGGGATCTTAGCCTCCTCCGCAGTAGCACTGGGAAAGCTGGGCCTCGATTCCAAAGGCAGAAACCTATCGCTGATTGCCTTGATCCTCGGCGGGGTCTTGATTGGCGTCCTTCTTACCGTTCTTATTGTCGGAAAGGAAAACGTCGGTATTGTGGCGAAGTAGCCTTCTCTTGGCCCGTTTGCGCGATGTGTCGACCCATGCTCTTGCTTGTGGTCGTGAGAGGATGAACCCCTGGAACGCAGCGTTCGAGCCAGTTTCGCAAGATCCACATTTTCTCTTCACAAATCCAACACATCAGAGGGGTATGTTGGTTTTACTGCGAGTTCAACATCTCGCACCCCCGATACCAGCCCTCCGGGGAGAGGGGCAAACGTCCCTCTCCCTTGGCCTCCAAATGGGGCATTTTCCAAAGACCAAATCTCCTCGAATCGAGTACAATGCGAAGCAGTATTCTATCGAGGGGGAATGATGATTCGAGTACGCTTTGCACCCAGTCCAACCGGATATCTTCATGTGGGTGGAGCACGAACGG
>DAOVHV010000135.1 GCA_030671645.1 bacterium
AAGCCCAGAAGTCCTCCTCGGACCAGGCGAGGTCGATCGGCGTGTACCCGTCCGATATCTTTTCGTAGAGGAACGAGCGACCCGACAAGTACGTATTCCCATCATCCTCTTCGAGCCCAACAATGACGCCCTCGCCGCTTTCAAGCTCAGTCTTGTAGGCACCAATCGACGGTTCGCTTTCCAACACGAGCTCAATCCCATCGACAACAAGTGGATCGAATGCAGCACCTTCTTCTGCCGTAAATTCTCCCAGGAATCCTACGTCATAGATCTTCAGTACGAATTCATATGGATAGTGTTGCGCCACGTATCTCGCCAGGCCGAGAACGAGTCGTACGTCCGTCGTCCCTCGAACCGTCTCTGTGCCCATGAGCGTTTTGCCAAGGATGTCAGCCAGCTCAATCGTATCCAGTTCGTCGATCACGCCATCGTTGTTGAAGTCGCGTATGAATGCCGGATAGCCGTGTTCTGCGAACCAGGCAAGAATCGTCGCTGCTTGAATCGGACCGGTCCACTCCACGGACCAGTCTGTCTTGCTTTCTTGGCTGATGAGTTGTAGATCGCTTACCACGTAGCCGGGGATTTCGGGCTGAGCGGCAGCCAGCCATCCAAACGCAAGCCCGAGAACCACTGTTGCCAGCACGATAGAAAGACATCTTTTCATGCCCATCCCTCCTTTCCTTTGTGCGGTCGACAATGTTCGTCGCGCTTTGACCGCCAGTCCGCGCGGCAAGCTCCTTCGGAAGAACCTTGGCTCAGTATAGGAAGAGACGCGTTCCGGAAGAAGCAAGAGGCGGTGGCTCCAGAGGATCCTTAAAAGGAACTCGTGTTCCAGGATCTCCGTGCAGTCGGCATCGAGTTCGAGAATCTGTTACCTCTTGAACTCCGCCACCAGAGATTTCATTGCCAGCAATGTACCGATTGCGACAGCCTTCCCCTTTCCGGATCGCAGACCAGGTCAAGAGCCACCGGCAATCAGACCCTCATGAGCATGTCTTCCACCATTTCTTCGAGGCCGAACTGCGGCATCCAGTTCCAATCCCTTCTTGCGGCGCTGTCATCCAGGCGCAGCGGCCAGGAATCGGCAATGCGTTGGCGTTCGTCGGGCACAAACGAGCACGAGAAGCCGGGCAAATGCTTGCGAACCGCCTCCACCAGCATGCCCGCAGAGAAACTCATGCCTTCCACGTTGTACCCAGCCGGATATTCCAGGTCCTCAAACGGGGCGTCCATCAAATTCAAGGTCGCTCGAATGCAATCAGGCATGTACATCATGGGAAGGACAGTGTCTTTGCGAACGAAGCACTGATAGTGACCAGAGGCTTCGGCAGCATAGAAAATCTCCACTGCATAGTCGGTGGTTCCTCCTCCGGGTGGGGTTTCACTGGAGATTACGCCAGGATAACGAAGTCCCCGCACATCGAGTCCGTAATTGTGGATGTAGTTCTTGGCCAGTGCTTCGCCGGCCAGCTTGGTAATGCCATACATCGTGGTCGGATTGAGAGCACAATCCTGCGGCGCCAGCTCTCGCGGGACATCGGGGCCATACACGGCCATAGAACTGGGAATGAAGACTTGAGAAAGCCCCCGCTGACGAGCGATCTCCAAGATGTTCAGGAGACCGTTAGCGTTAACGTCCCACGCCATGTACGGATTTTTTTCGCCAACTGCCGAGAGAATGGCGGCCATGTGATAGATCGTTTCGATCTGGTACTTGTCAACAATCTGCTCGATCTCGGCGCTCTCTCGCACGTCGATCGTCACGAACGGTCCGCTGTCGCGTAGCGTCTCTGTCGGCTCCGTGATGTGTCCTGCTGCTACAACGTTTGAACCGCCGTATCTAGTTCGAAGAGCCATCGTCAGCTCGGAACCTATCTGCCCAACAGCGCCTGTTACGAGGATTCGTCCTTCCATGTCCGCCATTCCACACCTCCTTCTGCAAAGCAAAACGACCACGGAGAATTCCGTAGTCGTCATCTCGGATCTTGCGGAACTAGCTTAGCTAGCTACACAAGATCCATGTTCGTCGTCGTGAAAAGGGTACCCGAAGCCGTCGTCTTCAAGCTCTTGTGGCAACCCCAAACACGTTTCATGATTCACCCAGTGTAGACAAGAGTTCTCGGAAGTCAACCCCAAGGTGCCAAATACGTCACGGACAGTGAGACCCTAACCCTCAAATTCCGCCAGCAGTGGCGCGTGATCGGACGGTTTGTCCTCCAATCGGGGTTCGAGGTCAATCCAGGAATTGATGGAACGCTGAGCCAATGGTTCCGTGGCCTGGATATGGTCAATGCGCCATCCTTTGCCGTTTTCGATGGCGTTCTTAGCGCGGTAGTCGTAGTAGGTGTAGTGGCCTGCCTCGGAGACATGCTTGCGGAACACGTCGACGAATCCCCAGCCGGTGACCTTGTCGAACGCTTCCGTCACCTGGGGATTAAAGCAAACGTGTCCGAGCAACCGTTTGGGATCATGGATGTCAATGTCTGTCGGCGCGACATTGATGTCGCCGACCCAGACGATGGTTTGATCGGGTGAGAAGTGCGCTTCAAAGAATGACCGTAGCCGATCGAACCACTCAAGCTTGTACCGATACATCTCGTGATCCACGTCGCGCCCCTGCGGCACGTACGTGTTAACCACGGTGATGCCGCTGATTTCGGCGACGAGCAGGCGAGATTCGTCGGCCGGCCCGCCGTCATTGAAGCCGTTGATGACGGCCGAAGGCTCACTTCTCGACAGGATTGCGACCCCGTTGTACGACTTCTGGCCCTTGAAAATAACGTTGTATCCGGCTTCCTGAAGGGGGGAGGAGGGGAATTCATAATCCTGTACCTTGGTCTCCTGCAAACACACGATATCCGGACCGACTTTCTCCAACCACGGAACCAGGATGTGCAAACGGGCGCGAACCGAGTTCACGTTGTAGGTCGCAATGGTTATTGCCACGGTGAACTCATTGAGTATCTTCGGGAATGATCCCGCTCAGGGCAGTGACATCGAGTCCTTCTTCACGCAACCGGTCGATATAGGGATTGATGCCGATGGAATCGGACACGATGTGGCCGGTGATGATCAGATTCTTCGAGTCACCGAACTCCTCAATCAGCTTCTTGGAATCGGCCGGCCGGCAATGGATGTAGATGACGGTATCCACGCCGTGATCGAAATAAGCTTTGGCGACAGGATAGCCACCGTTGGTGCCGGCGCCGTGAGAGATCACGACCTTTCCGATGGTGTTGTCCGGCTTCCCCACTCGCAGTTCGATCTCGGTAAGCGCGTTGTGGAATTCGCCAAAACTGGCGTAAAAGTAAGTGATGAGATCGGCAACCGTGCTGGTTGCCGGCAATTCGTCGGCCGCCGTTTGCAGGCGCCGGCGCCCGATTTCGTCGAGCGGTGTATGAATGTTCATGTACGGCAGATCGAGCAGTCGTGCCACCGACGGATCGTGATCATAGTTGGACATGGCGGCCATCGCCTTATGACCCTCAGCCAACTCGTCGACGATGGCTCTGGCAACCTCTTCGGGAGCACCGGCCGCCGTCAGCTGGTCCAGATGCCGATACAACACCTTGAAGAACTGCAGCCGTGCTTGACCTCCGGTGGGGTGATGGCTGATGGCGGCGTCAAAGCCCATGTCCACCGCGATCTTTAGCTCGGGAGCCTTGATGTCGATGCCGAACATGACCTTCTTGATGCCGTGTCCGGGATGATAGATCTCACTATCGCCGGGGATGTCGGTCAATCCCGCCATTTCCAGAGCCAGCGCCATCAGTCGGTCGGTGTTCATGGTGTCGGCGTCTCTCCTTTGGCCTCTTTGGGCTCGCTGAAGTGATAACTCTGCCCGTTCAACGGTGCAACAACGAAATCACGCAGGGTCGATCCGCCGATGAATTCGCGCAGGATCGAATTGGATGGGATCTTGTCAGCTGGCAGCGGCTCGAACCATC
>DAOVHV010000087.1 GCA_030671645.1 bacterium
CATGGCCAACATCAATCCGATGCCCACAGTCTGAAGAGAAAGCACAACGGTGACGGCGATCAGCACGAACAACAAATAGCGATAGAACGAAGCGTGAATGCGCAACGTGCGCGCCAACGTGATGTCGAACGATACTAGGACGAGCTCCTTGTAGAACACGAAGAGCAGCAGCAAAACAGCGCCTCCGAACGCTCCCAGCAGAATCAAATCATGGTTGGAAACCCCGAGAACGTTGCCGAACAGGAAATGCACAAGATCGACCGAAAACCCTCTGACGGTTGAGATCAAGGCGATCCCCAGGGCGAACATGCCGGCAAACACGATGCCGATGGCGGCATCCTCGCGGAACCGGGTTCGTTCAGAGATCCATCCCATGCCGAAGGCAACAAGGATGGCGGTTCCCATCGCCCACCAAAACAATCCGCGGCGATCTCCCTTGCCGATAGAGATGAAACCGACGGCCAAACCGGGCAGGATGGAATGGGCCAGGGCGTCACCGATAAACGTCATGCCGCGCAACACAACGAACGCGCCGACAGTCGAACATAGCACGCCGACTGCGATTGCCGCGATCAATCCACGTACCATGAAAGCAAACCGAAGTGGGGCCACCAGCCATTCAAACATCTTCGTGTTCGCCCCCCGAGCAGGCGGTATCGTGAACGATGAACGCGCCGTCCTCGCTCGGTATCACCTGAAGACAGCTGCCATATGCCCTTCTCAGAACATTCTCGGTTAGCACCGTCTTGGGTGTTCCAAATCCCATCATCTCCTGTCGAAGCAGAAGGATCTTGTCGAAGTGGGATGCTGCAATGGATAAATCGTGAAGGGACATGATCACGGTCACCTCTTGGCGATAGAGACTCGCGATCAATTCGAGCGTCTCGCGATGTACGTGCACGTCCAAGCCCACCAGGGGCTCGTCGAACAGGATCAGCTCAGCCTCTTGAGCCAAAGCACGCGCAAGGAACAGCCGCTGCTGCTGTCCGCCGGACAGGGCTTCAATCTGACGTTGGGCATAGGCTGTGAGTTCTACGGCGTCAAGAGAAGCGCGAACAATGTCATGGTCCTGCGACCGCGGCTTGCGCAAGAGCCCGATGCGTTGCGTACGTCCCAGCATCACAAAGTCGGCCAGAGTGATGGGAAATCGCCAATCCAGCGTGTTTTTCTGAGGTACATACGCAATACAGATATGGCGACAAGGCCCGTGACCGTGAATGAGAACCTTGCCTTTCATCGGATCGAGCAGACCGGCCAAGGCCTTGAGAAGGGTTGACTTTCCGGCTCCATTAGGACCGACCACAGCCAGGCGTTCTCCCGTTCTCAATTCGAACGATATATCGGCAATGACTGGCTGGCTGTCGTATCCTGCCGAAAGCCCATGAACGACCACCGCGGCTGCTGTGGCATCGTGGATGGCATGATCCGACCCTTGTCTCTTCGAGATTGCGGCACGCTTTTGAAAGATCATTCGTACGTCCTCAGCCCTTCGAGGATGGCGTTGGCCGTATACCGCATGAAGTCGAGGTACGTGCCGGCGGGTCCGTTCGGATCACTGAGCGCGCCGGTATACATGAAAACGATCCGGGTTCCGGTGTCTGAAGCAATTTGCTGTGCCAGCGAAGGATTGACGGTCATTCCCACGAAAATTGCCGGGATATCAAGGGATTCAATGGTGGATACAAGTTCGGCGAGTTCGCGCGCCGAAGGCTCGGACAGAGTGCTGAGACCGGGGAAAACTGTCCCTACTTGCTCGAAGCCGTATCGTCGTGCGAAGTATGCGTACACGTGATGATCGGTTACCAGTAATCGACGATCTGCCGGAATCTCGTCTAGGGTGGATTGAATCCACGCATCCAGCTCAGCAAGGTCTCTCTGATATGTGGCGGCACGCGTTTGGAATTCGGACTCCAACGACGGAACCAGATGGTTCAATTGGCCGACAATAATATCGACCCAGGCCGAGACAAGAGTGGGATCGAACCAAACGTGAGGATCGTACGCGTCGTGATCCCCGGCGAGCAGACCGGAAAGATCGGCCGACAGCGAAACGACGTGATTCTCGATCGACTCCAGGATGTTGCTCAATCCGGCTTCAAGGTCCAATCCGTTGATGAACACAAGATCCGCGCGTTGAAGCGCCACTAGATCCTGAGGGCGAAGTTGGAAGGAATGCGGATCGGTATCCGGTCCCAACAACACGAGAACGTCAATGTCCTTACCTGCGATCTGCCTGACCACATCTCCGACGATACTGGTCGTACACAAAACCTCTGCGCCCCGGACGATGATGCCCACACTATGCAGCAAGCAACATGCGATCAGTCCAACGACAGCTATCCTCACGTGAACCTCCCGTGGCTCATGCCACAAGGAAACCATACACGGGAAATCGCTGATGGGCTATTCGCAAGAACCTTCACACTACTGCCACAAGTTTGGCCTACCGCCTTCACCATGGTTCCGTAGCTTGTACCCAGTGAACTCAATATGAGAGTCCCAAAACATGAACTCAACGAGGAGGAACGTAGCATGAAGAAGATTTCGAGGATTCTATCGATGGTAATTGTGGTGGGACTAATTGCCGCCATCCCGGCGAGCACTCAGATCCTGTCCGGGTCAGGCGGTGAATCTTCCGATGGCATCAACCTGCCGATGCTCATTCTGGTCAATCGGCTTGAACTGTCTGAAGAGCAGATGGAAGTGCTACATGATATTCTCATCGATCTTCTCCAAGAGAAGGAAACGGTGGATGTCCTTCGTGCCGAGTTCGAGGAAGTCATGATCGAATTCAACGGAACGGGCGAAGAGCTCGACGAACTGCTGGCCGCGTTCCGGGAAGATCAGGGGGCCTTGGCCGAGGCGATGCGTGAATCAATCGAAGCATCGCTTGATGAAGTCCGCGATCTCTTGTCCATCAACCAAGGAATCGTGTTGCGAGAAGCACTTCCCGAACTGCTGGACGGAGGCACCTTGCTGGGACCCGACCGCAGCGTCGGCCGACTCCAGAACACACCTGAAATGATGGGAAACCGTGTGCCTTCGCTTCCGATGGGACGAAGCGGCATGATGGGGCAGATGCAGCAAGCAGCGCGTGGCGGACAACGGCAATCACCAATGCAAGGCAGCATGAGCATAGACCGCCGCAGCGGTTCGTTCGATCGCGATTCGATGTCGCGCATGATGCAGGAACGAGTTGGTGACGACACTATGCTGGAGATGTTCGGACAGCGGTTCGGTCAGGGTAACGACGACGCGGACACCGATACGATGATGGAACAAATGAGAGATCGGTTCGAGCAGTTCGGAGATCAAGTCCCTGCAGAGCTGCGCGAGCAATTGGAAGACCGCTTAGGCGGAGCCATCGAAAACCTACGTCAGCGTATAGGCCGAAACTTCGGCGGCAATCTTGGTCAGATGGGCGGCCGTGCTGGAAACGTCATGCCAGGACAGGGAGACATGGGACAGCTTGGCGGGAATTCATTCCCCACGCAGCGACTTCAATCGATCCACGGCGAGCAGTTCGGTGAACATGGCAATCTAGCCGAATTGCTGGAGCAACTGTCAGAAGTTCTGGAACTCAAGCTGGAGGCAATAATGTAGTGGACCTCCGATCCTTCCTTGTTGCCTTGAGGTGCGTCGCTCAGAAACGGGCGGCGTACTTCTTTGAGGCTAGGATGGACACAGGTAGAGTGAAGGCGAAACAAGCCCCGCCACTGGGGGCATTCTCCGCCCAGATACGGCCGCCGTGCGCCTCGATCAAAGCCTTGGCGATCGACAGACCCAAACCGGCGCCGGTATCGGTCGATCGTGCTTCGTCGGCGCGATAGAAACGATCGAAGACGTGTCGAAGATCGGACTCCGAGAGTCCGTCGCCCGAATCACAGACCAGCACTTGAACCTCTTGGTCCTTTTGCTCGGCCCGAACGAGGATCTTGCCACCAGCCGGGGTATGACGGATGGCGTTGGCCAGCAGATTGAGCAATACCTGTTCAATGCGTTGGGCGTCGACCTCGATCATCGGCAAATCGGGCTTGATTTCGCGAACGAGCTGAAGATTCTCGTCCTCCAACTGAACTCCGATGGTTTCGATAATGGTGTCGAGGATACTCTCAATCGAGCACCGAATGGGATGAATCGACAATCGCCCGGCGTCGGCCAGGGCCAATTGATGGAGGTCCTGAACCAATCGCGTGGTGAGCAAGATCTTGTCGTGCAGAGCTGCCAGCGTTGCTTGAGTTGGCTCCATCAACCCGTCACGAAGCCCTTCCAAGGTGGTGCGCACGGCCGTGATCGGTGTTCGCAGCTCGTGCGATATGTCGGCGATCAGCCGTTTCTTGACCTGCTCGGATGCTTCCAGACTGGCGGCCATTTCATTGAACGAGCTGGCCAATCGACCCAATTCGTCGGAAGAAGGGATGTTTACCCGTTCATCGAATTTTCCCTCTGCGATGCTGCGAGAGGCTCGATCCAGTTTACGGAGTGGCCCCGTCAATTGCCGGATAAGGAAGAACGAAAAGAGAATGGCGGCGATGCCGGCAGTCAACCCGGCAAGCCACAGGGAACGGCGCGACCTCTGCAAGTACCCTTCTTCGAGTTCGAGCCCAACGAGGAATCGAGTGGGAAGAAACGTCCATCGCTGTCCGTCTGCTGTTTCAGGGAAGGGTGTTCCGAGTTCGAGTAGTTCCTTGTCGAGGTGGCGGCCTACCTGAATCTGACTCAGATCGGGCGTGAACACGACTTCGCCATCGGGATTGACGATGACGGCAGGAAGATCTACCTGTCTCTGGACAAGGGTTTCCAGCAAGGCATCCATACTTCCAGTTTGTTGATGGAGAATGCGAACCAGATGAAAGGTCATGCGATCCTGCTGGGAATACCGTCCGGTGGTGAAGTCGGAAAACGCGCGATTCACGGACAAACTCATGAAGAAGTATCCTGCCAACGTCGTGAGTGCGATGATGAGGACAAACGCCACCAACAGTTTGGCACCGAAGGACAGTTGTCGAAGTCGCTTAATCACGGTCCGCTCTCCTTGGCTAGTTTGTATCCCACTCCGAACACGGTAAGGATGAGCGAAGCTTCATTTGGGTCAGGCTCGATCTTATGACGCAGACGTTTGATGTGCGAATCGACAGAGCGTTCGAACCCTCCGTAAGCATTGCCGCGCACGGCCTCCAATAGCTCAAGACGCGTGAACACGCGCCCCGGCTGCGCCATCAGGAACGCCAGCAAGTCAAATTCCATTGCCGTGAGTTCGATCGGTTCACCGGCGACTTGAACTTGCCGTTGTTCACGATCGAGGCGAATGGAACCGACCTCGATTACGCTGGACGTTCCTCCGGTCGAGCGGCGAAGCACGGCGCGAACGCGGGCTTCCAACTCGCGTGCGCTAAACGGCTTGATC
>DAOVHV010000195.1 GCA_030671645.1 bacterium
ATCGCGTCGTGGTACGGCCCGGGATTCCATGGGAATCTGACCGCCAATGGCGAAACCTACGACATGTATGGTGTGAGCGCCGCGCACAAGTCCCTGCCGTTTGGAACGCTTGTTCGGGTCATTGAGTTCGACACACGAAGAAGTATCATGGTTCGCATCAACGATCGCGGCCCGTTCGTCGATGGACGGATCATCGATTTATCCAAAGGAGCGGCCGAAGAATTGGGAATCGTGGACAAGGGGATTACGAAGGTCGGACTCAGGATCGTTCGCTGGCCTTGATCCCGGTCGTTGAGATTGCAGCTGTCTGGGTGGCTGCCGCGGACTCGGGTTTCAGGATATCATTGCTTGGAAACCTAGCGGATCGGATAGATTGTCCGATCAGAACGAAATAGATACGGACAGGGAAAAGAAGGGAGATGGGAGTATGGGGCTCTCAGTCAGTCAGATACGACGCGGGATGTCGATTCTCTACGATGACGAGTTGTACGAAGTCGTCGAGTATGAGCACTCGAAGCGCGGACGATCCGGCGCAGTGGGAAAAACGAAGCTCAAGCATCTCAAGACAGGAAAGGTCTTGGCCGTTACATTTAAGGGATCCGAGGATACGGAAACGGCCTTCCTGGAATCGCGCGAGCTGCAGTATTTGTATCATGATGGGGAAAGCCTCGTGTTCATGGACAACGAGAGCTTCGATCAATTCCCGCTCAGCAAAGAAGAGCTCGGTCCCCAAGGCGAATTTCTTATCGAAGGCAACAACGTAGTCGGTTGTTACTACAAAAGCGAGCTGGTTAAGGTGAATCTGCCCAACTTCGTCGAACTCAAGGTGACGCATACCGAGCCCGGCGTGAAGGGAGACACCGTCTCCAACGTGGAGAAGCCGGCGACAGTTGAAACAGGTGCCATTGTTCATGTGCCGCTGTTCGTCAAGGAAGGCGACACACTGAAAGTGGATACCAGAACTGGAACGTACGTCGAACGTCTCTAAGGAGGAGGCATGGCCGACAAAAGGGTAGAACTCATCGATGAAGATGGCCGCATCTCGATCGCAGAAGACGTCATCGCGTCGATCGCCCGCATAGCAGCAGAGAAAGTGGACGGCATCGCCCATTCTTCAGGTAGCGGCGGCGGCGGTCTCATGAGCATCTTTGGTGGAGAGGACGTTGCACCCAACATTAAGACCGAGCTCTCCGACGAAGAAGTCCGAGTGGAACTTCGGATCTCAGTGGAATACGGATACCCGGTGCACGAAGTCGCGCAGGGCGTTCAGCAAAACGTTCAGCGTGACATCGAGCAGTTGGCGGGCGTGACGGTAGCCAACGTAGACGTATTCGTGAAAAAGGTAGTTCCGCCGCACACACACAGCATCGAGGACTAGGGAGGAGGGCACGATGGCAGGAGAGGAAAAGGGAAGTGTCGGAATATCGAGGGACGTGGTGACGGCAATTGCGGGGATTGCGGTTTCCGAAGTCGATGGCATTGCGAATCTGGGCCATGACGACACCTCGTTCCGCCGTGGCGAAGGGATGAAGCGGTACGTTGACACGAACGTCGAAGGCGATGTGGTGGCAGTTACCGTGCGAATCACGGTAATTTACGGAAATCCGATCCACAAAGTGGCCAAACAAGTCCAAACGCGTATCAAGGCGGAGATCGAACGCATGACGGGTCTTCGCGTCAGTGCAGTCAATGTGGACGTCCAGCGTTTGGTCCAGGCAGACGACCCACTTGAGGAAAGTGAGGAGGAATGCGACAACTCAGAGTCCTAGGCTTCGGTGTGGCCATGATTCTTGCGGCGGGGTTGAGCATTGTCTTGATCCTTGCCGGAGCGGGCGTGCTTTCTCTTTCGTCGATTTGGGACTTCCTTGATACACTAGCGGGCTCGATTCTCGTCATTCTGGCTGGCAGCGCACTGTTGCTGGTTGCCGTTCATTTCCTCATCAGGTTGGCGGACGAGCGATTGAATGCCGCCTTGTTTCATCATGAAGGAGAATGGGGACGCATCGACCTGTCACCGATTGCTGTCAAGGAATTCATCGCCGGTATCCTTCGGGAAGATTTCGGGCTCGATCGATTTCGCATCCTGTTACGGCATCAGGAAAATAGCGTCGGGATTACGGTTCGAACGACCCTTTCCCCAGACCAGTCCGTTACCGAAGTTGGCGAGCGCATTCAGCGCGAGCTGACCGAACAGGTTGCCGACCGAACGGGAGTGGATGTGAGTGATGTAACCGTGCTTGTGCGCAGCATCCGCACGAACGAATCAGGAACCAAGGAGACGTTCCGCGATGAGACTGACTCTTAACGGAAAACTGATCGGACTTGCCGCCGGCCTTATCGCCGGATTG
>DAOVHV010000030.1 GCA_030671645.1 bacterium
CCCATTCGGTTCTGACACCGCCGAACGTCCTTTCCCACTCCAGCTCACCTTGATCATCGATCTGAAGAAGGTATAGATCCCGTCCCCCGGCACCCATGGAGTCAGTCTCTCCAAAGACGAGGTATCCACCGTCGGCTGTTTCCTCTAGATACAAGCCTTGGTCATGAGCGTCTCCGCCGTAGGTCTTCTCCCACACGATGTCGCCTTCCATGGAGAGTTTAGCAACCAATACGTCACCCAAGGTCGTAGCGGTTTGTGAGTGGAACGAGGCTCCAGTCACCAGCACATGGGCATCACCTGTCAGCGCGATGTCGAAGAATACACCGTAGTTCTCTCCTTCATAGGTACGAAGCCACGTTCCGGATTCTTCGTCAGATGAACCAACGACGGAAAGCATGGCGACTAATGCAAGCATGGTGATGCACAAAGCAAAGTTCCGGCTACCCTTCTTCATTGAGGAACTCCTTTCTTTCGTACACCGCGCCACATGAGGACGGGTCATTACCTCGTTTATCCACCATTCGCGTCTGCCGCTCAACGTAGCAAGTTATACGGTGGGCTCAAGTGGAGTTGCATCTCGCCAATAGTAGTCTCGATTTCGATGCACCCGGCCGAATTCGAACATCTCTCGGCGAAGCGTAGCCGAGTCCGGATGATGCCGCTGGAGCAAGCTATTGAACTCGGAATGAGGAATCCTGATCTCAGGAGGAACCTGAACCGTCAGCCACTTTAGGATTACCTTTCGTTTCTTCTGTTTGGCCGGCAATCGCAGGATCTTCTCTCCATCCATGAATGATCCAGTACGTTGTACTCCCAGTCGCTCCATTGAACGTCCGTGCGTACATGCTACTCAGAAACGTCTCTGAGGCTCGCTTCAACTGGAGGATCCGATGACTCCTTAGCTGGATCGCCTATACTGTTCGCACGTTGAGCTTCAACCGTTGTGCGGCACGGCTATGGCTCAGGGCGACGATCGAAAGGGGCCCCATGTCTTCGCAATACCTAGTCCGCATTCAGCCAATGAGAGACGGATTCTTGATCGAGAGCACACCTGAGGAAGACGCCATTGTCAGCGCTCACTTCCATTATCTGAGGGATCTGACAGAGCAGGGCATCGTGCTGATGGCGGGACGCACACTCAATACGGACGACACTAGTCATGGCCTCGTCGTGTTTGTGGCCGATTCCGAAGAGCACGCACGTTCAATTGTGGAGAACGATCCGGCGGTCAAGGGAGGCGTATTCCGTGCCGAGCTGTTTCCGTTCGCAGTTGCCCTGGTCAGCGAAAAGATTCTCCCAACCTAGTCCTGCAAGTGCTGCTCTCGTTCCGAGAATCCCAACCACAACGTGGAGCGTTCTTCCGATAGAATGCGATGCCAGCGGAGTCCACGGATGGCTCCCTCCAGCGCATAGAAGTTATTGCTGCACACGGGAAACCCATGTGCTTGCAGGCACGCCGCCGCGTTTAGACTGCCGGCGTTCATCAACTGGTCAGCCGTTGTGATGCCGGACAAGAAGAGCTCTGAAGCCAGCCGGGCTCCGATGTTTGGGGGTTCTCGTAATTCGTTCATCGTCAGTTTCACAACCCTCTCACGCGCAGCTCACGCCATCTCCATGGTCGTGCCCCACAATAACCTCAAACGCGCACCTGGCTAACCTCCTTGGCCAGTCTTCGGACCAAAGATAAGGCCCCCTGTTGGGGGGCCTTGTTTTCTTGGTACGCACAGAGGAAGAGGGCAAAATGAGGCCCTAAAAAAGGGGCCTTGTTCATGCATCAAGGGAAAGCATGTTGCGAGAATCTGCCCCCGAAACGGGCCTTGCCTTGGACGCCAAGTCAACGTTCTCTCTATCCCGGATTGGTGTTTCGGATCTTGATGCGAATCTGATCATAGCTTCGTCCTTGCGCGGTGTCATAGACGATGAAGCTGATCGTGACAGTCTCGCCCTCCAGCCGATCGGACTCCGGCGCATGGTAGATGGGAGTCAGTGTATTTGCCCTCTCCAGCCACCCTTTGCTCGCCGACCAGGTGTAACAGACGGACTGGCACGCCGGGTTTCTGATGTAGCCCTGCAACGCGATGACGCCGCCTTCATTCATCTCGCGGGGAAAGTGCCGACCGATCGACGGCTTGGCACGGTCCTTGGGATGTTCCGGCTGCTCATCAAACGGCCATCCAGTTTGCCATAGCCCCGCACAGTCCACATCCTCGGCGCAAGGGCACGGGATTGGTGGCTCGGGGCAACCATCATCGGCAGAGGCTTCGGAGATGCACGGAGAGTCGCACGGCTCGGACGGCGTAGCCGGGCACGGCGCCACGGCAATGTCGTCCTGGCAAACATCTCCGGGAACCGTCATGTAGTATCCACTCGACTCGTATGTCGGGGCGGGGCAGGCCAGCGGATCGCGAACCGCAATCACCATCTGATCGGAGACGCTGACTCCTGAAACGCCGGTCACCGTCAGTGTCAGGATGACCATATCATCGCAGTCGCAGGCTGAAGGAGCTGTATAAGCAGTAACGGGAGAATGCGCGTTCTCGAAGAATCCCAACCCTCCCTGGGCAGTCCAACTATACGTTACCGGAAGTCCACTCGGATCGGATCCCTCTCCGGAGAGTTCAATGATCTCTCGTTCGCCGACCGTCCGGTCGAGACCGGCATGAACAACGGGAGCAGAGGAAGATCGCACGGCTGCGTAGGCTTCCGCGGTCGAAACCGGAGGAGGCGCCACACCGATATCTGTCGTTGGGTCCGAACTGGAATTCAATAGAAGAAGCAGCGCAATCAGGGCCACGCCAACTCCCACAATCATCAGAATCGTCGAATTACTACTACTCATGATCTCTGCCTCCCGGCTCAATGGCTCAACCCAAACTGAAACGGGTTCGCAACCGTTCTCTAGGCTCAACGCTAGCGTATCTCAACAGTTGAAGCAACACTTCTGACTCATCGAAGCACGGCATCTGTCGTGGCTCCAGTCACGGTGGAACTTGTGCGTTGACCTCCCGTGTCGGATGAACTAGAGTCCCAGCAAAAGGAAATCCGATGCACGGCAAGCACACTCCAGACGTGCCGGGACCCAAGGGAGAGCACAATGAATGGAATCCTGTATCTTGTGGCCACGCCCATTGGGAATTTGGGCGACATCACACACCGAGCCATCGAAGTACTGAAGTCGGTCGATTTCATTCTGGCCGAGGATACACGTACGTCACTACGCGTCCTCAAGCACTATGATATTCATACGCCGTTCTTTTCTTCGGTTTATCAAGGGGCGGAGCGACAGCGCATCCTTTCGATTCTGTCGTTGCTGGGGGATGGCAAGCACTTAGCCCTTGTATCCGACGCGGGTACCCCACTTGTTTCCGATCCGGGATTTCCCTTGGTTCGCGCAGCGGTCGACGCCGGGCAACCCGTTGTTCCGGTTCCAGGTCCTTGCGCCGCTATTGCCGGACTGACCGCATCCGGGTTGCCATTGGATCGGTTCAGCTTCGAAGGCGCCCTTCCCCGTGGCCGTGGAGCACGCCAATCCCTGTTCACCTCGTTGGAATCCAGAGAGGAAACCTGTGTGTTCTACGAGTCGTCTCACCGCATTCTGGATTCGCTCCAACTGCTGGTAGAGGTTCTTCCCACAAGAAGACTCGTCTTGGCGCGAGAATTGACCAAGGTGCACGAGGAATTCTTGCGTGGGACCGCTTCGGAACTGCATACCTGTTTGGCGGAAAAGGATCGCGTGCGGGGGGAGTTCGTTCTGATTGTGGGAGGAGCCGAAACCCCGGTAACCGCAGACCAAGAAGCGGTCCATCGAATGCTCGAAGAACTCAAGGCCGAGAATCTTCCCAACAAGTCCATCGTCCGAATCTTAGTCAATGGACTGGGAATACCTCGCAACGAGGCTTATCGTATTGTCCATCAAAAGGACGACGGCGAGAGAAACGAGCCATCGTAATCGCGTAAGCAAGACGACGGCGAGGGAAACGAGCCATCGTAATTGCGTAAGCAGACGACAGCTGAATACTCCTCTGCATGAAGCTGATCGTTATCTCCATCGAAAAGACGACGGTGAGGGAAACGAGCCATCGTAACTGCGGGAGCATGACGGCGACGAGGCAAACGAGCCATCGTATTTGCGTAAGCAGGACGACAACGATGTTTCCTCCGCATGAGGAGCTGCTGGCTCGTCCATCGTGAAAACGAATAGATCAGGTGTGCTTGTCCGCCACCGCAGAGGCCGCATAGGCATGGGGTTTGATGCGAACGGCCAAGCCGTTTCCGAGGATCATACCCACCACTTCGTCGATGAGTTCCTTGGTAGGACCGTTCTCACCGATATCAATGTGAATCTCTAAGTTGAATTGCAGAAGTGACTCCGACTCAAGGCGGCGAATCACATGCTGTGCCAATTCGAACGATAACCATGCCTCGCGCCAGATTTGATGCCGAAGGGAACGCGTCCGTCGCTCACGTTTGCGAGTCCAAAAATAGCGTCCACCGCGCCCGATCTTGTGCAGGACGATCGCACTGACCAGCTCGAGGTGATGCACCGAGGTCGAAGAGTCGGTGCCGATGAGGAGCTCGAATCGCTCTTTTGAATGGCCGTCCATCTCGGAAACGATGGTCGAAATCACATCATCAAACGTCATCTCTCCAATGCTGGGATTGTAGAACGCTTGGTCTAGCATGCTGCATCCTAGCGGATGTTGCACCGAGTGATCAAGCTAGTGGCAACCGGATGACGAAACGGGCTCCACCGCTCTTGAGATTCTCAGCTTCGATGGTGCCGTCATGGGCTTCCACCCATTGTTTGACGATGGCCAATCCCAAACCACTGCCGGCGGATCGTCCGCGAGCTGGATCGGCCCGGTAGAACCGTTCGAACAGATGCGGAAGATCTTCCGGTTTGATGCCGGGGCCGGTGTCGGCCACACTCATTTCAATCTCCCCATCGATGCGGCGCACGCGGATGTAGACATCGCCATCTTCCGGGGTGAATCGAATGGCATTGCTGAGAAGGTTGGCGATCACTTGGCGGAAGCGTTTTCGATCCAGCAGAACCTTTGGAAGCAAAGCTGGTGTATCAAGATGTAGATTCGGTGAATCTTCGCGCGACAAGAAGGCAGTCTCGGAAACTTGATGAATCAACTCGACAATATCGACGGGCTCTTTCTCTAGTCTTAATTCTCCTGCTTCTGCCAACGCCAGATCGCGCAAATCGTCGATGAGCTGACCCAAATGTAGGGTTTCGTCGTAGATCGGGGCGATGGTTCCTTCTGACGCATCATAGATCCCGTCCAGGATGGCTTCCAAGGTTCCCTGGATGATCGTCACCGGCGTCCTCAGTTCGTGAGCGATATCAGCCGTCATCGTCTGTCGAACCGTTTCCGATCTCTTCAGACTTTCCAACATATGGTTGAACGAGTCGCCCAACCGGCCTAGTTCATCATGGGTTCTGACCGTCACTTGATCAGGCATATCGCCTTCCGCTACACGCTCGGTGGCGCGCGAAAGCGTCCGTAACGGCCGCAAGATCTGAACGATTAGGATCGTCGTAAGGAACAAAGCCAACGCAATGGCGATTCCACCGCCGATCAGAGCGGATTCAGTGACCGTCGAGAGAAAAACGGATTCAGCCGTTCCAGGATTTCCAATATCTCCGACGAATAAGGTTCCCTCCTGTTGGCTGCTCACCATGATTGGGATGCTTTCCTCAGAGGGTGTATCAGACATCGACAGCCAGATCTGGTTGTTTTCGTCGCGTTCTTGCCGATTCAGCCATGTGAAAGCATTCGACGAGATCAGATGCCCGTCTATGTCGAACAATGTGATTTCGACGGCAAAGATCGGCACATTGCCTACGAGGCTCTCTTCTCCAAGGCGAACAATGTAGGGACGCATAAGCACCCTCTCTCCAACTCCAACC
This sequence comes from bacterium, assembly GCA_030671645.1. Taxonomy (GTDB): domain Bacteria; phylum Bipolaricaulota; class Bipolaricaulia; order UBA7950; family UBA9294; genus SPBW01. Next base: position 5,921 of record DAOVHV010000030.1, read on the forward strand.
CATGTGTGTTCCTCTCCTCGGTAGTTTGCGAGTAGTGCCGCGACCTCTTTGCCGAACGCTGCTCGCGACGTTCGCCGATACTCTTCAAACTGTCGAGTAATCGACCAAGTTGTAAGCACGTAGATCAAAGCCACGGCCAGAAGGATGACAAGAATGAACGAAACGCTGAGCTTGGCGGCTAACGGGATGCGCCGCCTCATTTAGGTATCCCGTGCAAAACGGTATCCGACACCGTGGACGGTCAGGATGTATTTGGGTGCTTTGGGATCTTGCTCGATCTTGCGTCGTAGGTTCTTGACGTGGGTATCGATGGTTCGAGCGAAAGAATCGTAGGTATACCCCTGTACTTCACGGAGGAGTTGAAGCCGGGTGAACACCTGGCCCGGATGACGAGCAAGATAGGTAAGCATGTCGAATTCCGTAGGCGTCAACTCGATTTCCATACCCTCGACCTTGAGTTCTCGCGTCTTGAGGTCGATCTCAAGCCCGCCAACTACAATGCGCTCGACTTCAGCCCCTTCACCTTCGAAGCGTCGCAGCACGGCACGAATCCGAGCAACCAGTTCTCTCGGACTGAACGGCTTGACCACGTAGTCGTCGGCGCCCAGTTCGAGCCCCACCACTCGATCCGCTTCAGCAGCTTTGGCCGTCAGCATGATGATGGGAACAGATGATTTGGCGCGAATGGATCGAGTGACTTCGATCCCACTGATTTTGGGAAGCATGAGGTCGAGAACGATCAGATCGGGGCCCTTCTCTTCGAACGCTCGCAAAGCCTCTTCGCCATCAAAGGCGGTATAGGTCTTAAATCCCTCACGATCCAGATACGCTTTGACCGTTCGTACGATCATTTCCTCGTCATCGACAATAAGAATTCGCTTCATCGTTCTTCCATTATACCCATTGTTGTTTCACAAGAGCTTACGTGGTTGCTTCGCAATCGCACCTCTCATGAGTCTCCAATACCAAGCTGCCAATCTCTATCGTACAGTTTCTGGGACAAAAGTGAAGAAATCGCGAGAACCGCGTGAAGATCCGACGTGGTCTGTTTCCTCGTCAATTGCTTTACCGTTCCCAGCCAACTACCATGTGGAAGACGCCATTGATACCAGGAACCCAAAGAAACCATGAAACGAATTCTCATCGTCTCGACGGAGCAACATGCCGGGAAGAGCTTGCTCTCACTCGCCTTGGGTAAGTCCCTTCAAGAGCGAGGCATGCGAACGGCTTACATGAAACCCATCAGCTTCGAGGTCTCTTATGCAACCGGAGAGCCAGTGGATCGGGATGCGGATGCCATCCGCTCGCTGCTCTCGTTGGATGACGCTCTTCAGGATATTGCGCCCGTTCCCTTGGAAGGACCGTTATTGCGCGAGACCATCGAGTCAGGCGATCGAGGTTTCCGCCAGAGGATTCAGGAATCCTTCGGCCGTCTTTCGAAAGAGCGGGACATCGTCATTATCGAGGGCAGAAGTTACCTTGGGTTGGGTGCCAGCGCCGGGTTGAGCGATCCTGATCTCGCCGAGTTGCTGGACGCCGATGTCCTGCTTCTCACTCATTACGATGGCGAAGAAGCCATTGATCGTATCATGTGCGCACTGCGCATGTTCGAGGGACCCAACATGATGGGCGTTATCCTGAAGGACGTTCCCATGGATCGATCGTTCAACATGCTCTCGGAAGTTCTTGTTTCCTTCCTCGCCAGCCGTGGTGCCGAAGTACTCGGCATTATTCCCTATGATCACAAACTGCAAACCGTGAGTTCCGACGAAATCGTGAAACGGCTCGGGGGCCGTTTGTTGACCGATCCCGCCATTGAACGAGAAGTGAAACACTTCGCCATCAGTGCGATGGGGCCGGAAGAGTCGTTACGTCTGTTCCGCCGTACGCCCGATTTGGCCGTGATTACGGGCGGAGATCGCGAAGAGATCCAGCGCGCCGCATTCGAAGTTCCCAGTCTGCGCTGCCTGATCGTCACGGGAATCCATCGTCCCGTAAGAGAAATCATCGATTTGGCCAATGAACGCGAAGTCCCCGTTATCCTGGCCGGCCAAAACACGATGGTCACGGCAACAATATGCGAAAAAATGCTGTACCGCACTTGGATCCGACCCGGACCTGCGTTGGACTACGCGATGGACTACGTCCGCTACAACATCGACATTGATCGAATCTTGGAAAAATCCGATGACCTCTAGCCGGCTCCCACCGAATACTCGTAGGTGATTTCGGAAACCCCACCCAGCGTGTTGGCGATGGGGCAATACTTGCCCAGGGACAGCTCGATCGCCTTGATGAGGTTTTCCTCCGGTACTTCTCCTTCCACTTTGTAGATCAGATGGATCTTGGTAATCACCTTGGGATATTCAGCGGCACGCTCGTCCTGGATCTCGATCCGGAGAGATTCCGGCTCCGTCTTCATCTTGCGAAGAACCGAAACAACGTCCATTCCCGTGCATCCGCCTAGTGAACTGAGAAGGATTTCCACCGGGCGAGGAGCGGAGTCGGCCCCGCCAACGCTTTCGCCCGCATCCATGTGCACGTCATGTCCACTGGCGACCTTGCCCACGAATGCCATTCCGCCGTTGTATTGTACAATTGTCTGTCCCATGATTTGTCTCCTTTGATTTATCTAAATATTTAAATACTTGACAATCCGATCATCCTACTTTACCATTCCACAATCAAAGAGTAAAGCAAGGGAGCAATTCATGGATGAACGAGCACGCAGGCTTGCTTGGACCACAGTGTTTTCCGCCTTGGCAAGCGAGCCGCGCTTACAGATCGTGGAATTGCTCGCCCATCGCACCGTTAAGTGTCAGGAGATCCTGTCGCAGCTCAACCTGAGTCAGCCGGCCGTCTCCTATCACTTGACGAAACTGGAGCAAGCCGGAGTTCTC
>DAOVHV010000198.1 GCA_030671645.1 bacterium
GGAACCGCGATTGGCCGACATCCTTTCATTCGGCGATCCAAACGTTGAGGAACTTGCCGCCTCAGGCGCGCAGGTCATCCTCGCCGACGGAGCCCGCCATGCAGCCTTTGCCGAGCAGATGGCCTATGTTGGGATTCCAGTGGTTCAGTATTTGGTCGAAACTCCGGAAGAACTGAAGGAAGCCATGGTACTGACTGGAAACTTCTTGGGAGCTGACGCTCAAGCTCGAGCCAATGTCTTCATCGCAGATTACGACCGTGTCTTTGATACGGTGGCTCGCGACCTCGCCGACTTGCGCGACGAGGAACGCATTCGCGTCCTGTTCTTAGGAACAAGCCTGACGACTGTAGCCAGTGGCGACATGTTCCAATCTCATCTTATCGCCACCGCAGGGGGGCTGTCGGTAGCGAGTGATCTTCTCGGGTATTGGAGCGAGGTCAATCTTGAGCAGATCCTGTTGTGGAATCCCGAAGTTATTGTGATCCCTCCGTACGGGCCGGTGCAGCCCGCCGACATTATTGAGAATCCGGACTGGGCAGCGATCGATGCTGTAAAAGCCGGGCGCGTGCATCGAATGCCGCGTGTGATTGGACCGATGGACACACCGGTTCCCGAGTCGCTTCTGGGCATTGTTTGGATGGCCAAGCTCTTCTATCCCGAACTCGTCAGCCTCGATTTAGAGGAAGAGGTCACGCGCTTCTACAGCTTCTACTACGACTTCGTATTGACTGATGAAGAGGTCGAGTATCTGATCAGCCCATGATAGGCAAAGCACAGCGTACAGAATGGGGGCTGATTCTTCTTCCCATCCTTGCGTTTATCACCGCTCTGTTCCTGGGGCGGTATGGCATCCGCATTGAGGAAACCGTTCGCGTGCTGCTGGGACTGGACGGCCCATCCGATGTATTTCGCGCATTGATCCTGCGAGTCCGACTTCCTAGGACGTTGGCGGCGGCATGCATCGGAGCCAACTTGTCTGTGGTGGGGGCAGCTTTCCAAGGGATGTTTCGCAATCCACTGGTCGATTCGCGCATCCTCGGCATTAGTTCCGGTGCCGCATTCGGTGCCGCCCTCGCCTTGCTCATTACCAATCAGGCCATGGTCGTTCAAACGGGCGCATTCGCGTTTGCACTGCTAGCCATCGGCCTCGTGATGCTGATCGGTCTTCGTCTCGGTTCCACACCGTTGGTGTTGGTGATCGGTGGAATCCTGGTTGGCGCGCTGTTCAATTCGCTTCTCGGACTGATCAAGTACGTCGCCGATCCGCTTAGCACGCTTCCCGCCATCACGTACTGGATGCTTGGCGGATTGAACGGGACAAGTTGGTCGGCGCTGCCGCCTCTTCTCGTGATCACGACATTGGGGATGACGTTCTTCATGCTTCTTCGCTGGCGGCTGAATCTGCTCACCGTCACGGACACCGAAGCCATCGCTCTGGGAATTCACGTTCGCACAATGCGCACGATCGTCATTGCAATAGGAACGTTGATGATCGCAGCGTCGGTTGCTCTTGCCGGCATGATCGGATGGATCGGTTTGGCTGTTCCTCATGTGGCCAGAGCTTGGGTCGGCCCGGACCATTGGAAGCTGATACCGGCATCAGCCGTTTTGGGCGCGACCGTACTCATTCTCCTTGACACCATTGCCCGAACAGTACTGCCGAGCGAAATCCCGCTCGGTGTTCTAACCGGCTTGATAGGAGTTCCCGCGTTCTTCGTGCTGTTCCTGCGGTTCTTGAAAGCGAGGGGTGAAGGACGATGAAGCTGCTCGCGACAAGTCTGGCATTCGCGTATTCGCCGGAACGGGAGGTTCTGCGTTCCGTCTCGCTCACATTGCGCGGCGGCCAAGTTATGTTCGTCCTGGGGACCAATGGATCGGGGAAAACGACTCTGCTACAGTGTCTGGCGGGATTGATGAACCCTCTACGAGGGTCGATAACCCTAGACGGCCAGACACTGCGTGAACTCCCCTTACGAACGAGGGCTCGACAAATCGGGTTAGTACCTCAAATGCACGAACCGGTCTTCGAATTCACGGTCGAACAATCGGTACTAATGGGGCGGGCGCCTCATTTGGGTCTGTTTGAGA
>DAOVHV010000147.1 GCA_030671645.1 bacterium
GATGCCGATCTGGTAATTTTCGATCCCTTGATCGAATGGGAGCTATCGGCAACGTTCTTGCACATGCGCACCGATTTCTCGCCTTACGAGGGTTGGAGCATGACCGGCAAGCCGGTGTCGACGATGTCCCGCGGTGAAATTATCGTTCAAGATGGGGAATTCATCGCTCAAGAGGGACGCGGGAAATTCCTGTTCCGCGATCGTTCTTGAGCCGTTTTGCGATAGGAAATCCGTCAGGCTATCATACAGGTTGGCTGCGAAGGATGGACTCTGATAATCGAAGGAGAGTGGATGACGTTCGAGAAAGTTCGACCACAGAAAGTAAGCGCCATTGCTGCGGAGCAGATCGTGGACGCGATCCAGCGTGGCGATTATCCGGTGAGCAGCAAATTGCCTTCCGAATTTGAGTTGGCTGAGCAGATGGGTGTGAGTCGACCGTCCATCCGGGAAGCCCTATCAGCGCTTCAGGCGACGTCGATCATCGAGTCTCGTCCTGGAAGCGGCAACTATGTCCTTCGAAAACCGAGCTCTTCCGAAGAATGTGACACTGTTCAATTGATCGAATCCGAAACCGGCTGCCTGGAGGTTATGGAAGCGCGAGGCGTGCTCGAGCCCCCGATTGCTGCGTTGGTTGCCGAGAAAGCGACCAACGACAACTTGGTCCGGTTGAAGGAACTCATCGCCGAAATGCGCGTGCACGCGGCTCAGGACGATTTTGATTTGTATTTCGAAGCGGATAAGAAATTTCACATCGCGTTGGCCGATGCTTCCGGAAACGCGCTGGTGAAGTCCGCGTTGTCGCCGTTGCTGGACACGATGGATCATCGCGTGTACCGAGAGTTCACGCGGCACTATTACTTGAAAAACGTCGACGATTTGCAGCACGTGGTCGATTTGCATGACGAGATTCTTGACGCCATCGAAGCGAATGACGAGAAGACGGCATTCGCTAAGACGGTCGAGCATTGGGATCGCATGCGCGAGATATGGGAAGCTTGAAACAGAATGTTTCAAGCTTCTGAGTCAGGCAACTCAACAAGTGAATTGGCTGTTGAGTTGCTTTGAGAATCCGCTGTGCGGATTCTCTGGTTTGATGTTGACAAGAACGAGCTTCTCTCTGCGCGCTCGGCTGTGAATAGAAGTAATCAGGACTAGGCAGAGACAGCGGGTTTGTATCAGTAGACAGAAATCGTAATACGGAAAGGTGATCGAATGGATGGCGGAAAGAAGACAGTCGTAGTTGCTCTCGGCGGTAATGCAATCATTCAACCGGGGCAAAAGGGGACGTTCGACGAGCAAATGGCCAACGTCCATGTGACGTGCGAGCAGTTGGCACACATGGTCGAATCGGGCAAATACCGCGTGGTGGTGACCCATGGCAACGGTCCTCAGGTCGGTAACCTGCTGCTTCAAAACGAGGCCGGCAAAGAGGTGGCCTCTCCGATGCCGTTGTTCGTTCTTGGCGCGGAATCCCAGGGGCTGATAGGTCTTATGATCCAACAGAATCTGGGTAACCTGCTGGCCTCCCGGGGCAAGGGCGACATTCCCATTGCCACGGTGGTGACTCAGGTGGTGGTGGACAAGAACGACCCAGCTTTTGCCAGCCCCAGCAAACCGGTAGGCCCGTTCTATTCTGAGGAAGAGGCCAAGGCCCTGGAATCGGATAAGAGCTACGACGTCCGCGAGGATGCGGGCCGCGGTTGGCGCCGCGTCGTACCGTCACCGGATCCGATCGAGATCAACGAGAAGGTCGCCATTCGACAACTGGTTGAAGCTAAGACCATTGTCATTGCTTCCGGGGGCGGAGGCATTCCCGTCATCCGCGAGAACGGCAAACTTGTCGGCGTTGACGCGGTCATCGATAAGGACCTGGCCGGCGAACGTTTGGCTGCCGATGTCGGAGCGTCGATCTTCATGGTTCTCACAGATGTTGACAGTGTCCGCCTGAACTACAAAACGCCGGACGAAAAAGTGCTTTCCAAGATCAGCGTTGACGAAGCCAAGAAATACTCAGAAGAGGGCCACTTCGCCAAGGGCTCGATGGATCCCAAGGTGCGAGCGGCCATTCGTTTTGTGGAAGCGGGTGGCGAGAAGGCGATCATCACCTCGCTGGATCAAGCCGTGGCCGCGTTGGAAGGCAACGCCGGAACGACGATTACAAAGAACTAACACAGGAGGCACTATCATGTCCAATACAACCCTTCGTGGCCGCGACTTCATTACATGGCTCGATTTCTCTCGTGACGAAATCGAGGCGATGCTCGACACGGCTCACGACCTGAAGAGGAAGTTCATTCGGCGGGAACCCCACAAGATTCTCGAAGGTCAAACCCTGCATATGATGTTCTACAACTCATCACTACGAACGCGAAACTCGTTTGAAGCCGGCATGACGCAGCTGGGTGGGCATGCCCACTTCCTGCAGCCGGGCGCCGTGTATACCCCGGCCCTCAAGGGCGATGAAGTCGCCTATTCGACCGAGCGCATTTCCGATGTAGCGCGTGTGCTGGCGGAAATGGGTGACGCCATTGCCATCCGTATCTACGGAAAGCCGACAGGCTGGGAATATGGCAAGGGCAACCGTATCGTGCGCGAATTCGCTAAGTGGTCCAAGATCCCCGTCATCAACATGGAAGACGATGTCTACCACCCGTGCCAGGCGCTGGCCGACGTAATGACCATGCAGGAGAAGCTCGGCCATAATTTGCAGGGCAAAGAGTTCGTCATGTCCTGGGCCTATTCCGGGTCGGTCGCCAAGCCGCTGGCCGTGCCGCAGTCGGCCATCACTTCGGCCGCCATGATGGGCATGGACGTGACGCTGGCTCATCCCGAGGGCTTGGATCTCGATCCCAAGATTCTTCAGGCCGCCAAGGATCTGGCCAAGAAGAACGGCGGCTCGTTCAAGCTCTCGCACGACATGGACGAGTCGTTCCAAGGTGCAGACGTGGTTTATCCCAAGGCGTGGACTGTGCAGCCTACCGACGGCTCCGGCCTGATGGACGAATCGGTGGCCAAGCCGGTCTTCGAAGCGAACAAGCATTGGATCTGCACCAACGAGAAGATGGCGCTTACGAATGATGCTTATTACATGCACTGCCTGCCCGCCGACCGTGACATGGAGGTGACCGACGAGGTCATCGACGGTCCGAAATCGGTGATCATCGAAGAAGCGGCCAACCGTCTGCACGCACAGAAGGGCATGATGGCCCTGATCATGGCCTAGAGGAGGAACGATGAGTTGGTACGATCTCAAAGGACGTGACCTCATCTCCGAGCTTGACTGGACGCGAGAAGAGTACGACATCGCGATGAAGGTCACTGATCAGATGAAGGGGCTGTACTATAGTGGTCAGCCCCACAAATACCTGGAAGACAAGACGTTCGCCATGCTGTTCTTCGCCGGATCGACGCGGACGCGTATGTCGTTTGAAACCGGCATGACACAGCTAGGGGGGCATTCGCAATTCCTGAACCCATCGACGATGCGTCTGTCGTTGGAGGATACACCGGGAGCCGGCGAGACCGTGAAGGATACGGCCAAAGCGATGGCTCGGTTCTGCGACGGCATGGGTATCCGTCTGCTCGACGACTCCATCGACAGCTACGGCTACGGCGATCTGGTCATGCGCAAATTCGCCGAGCACGCCGAAGTTCCC
>DAOVHV010000132.1 GCA_030671645.1 bacterium
CCGCTACATTTCCGGTATCATTAATATCGCGGCGGGCACGGCATCGCTGCTGTTCCCATACAGCTATGTAACACCCTATGACTACGTGTATTCAGCCATCATGAGCTTTGGAATGGCGGCCATCGATTTTCTCTTCCCGTCTATGGAAGAAAGGGCCTACGAGAGATACCGACTGCTGGCCGGCGAAGCAGGCTAAGATCTCTAGCGACCTATGTTCGTCCTGCGGCTTTACGTCCAGCTCGTTCGTTGACGAGCAGCAGCAACAGCCCTCCTACCAACAAGAATGCAAGGATCGACAGTACAGCGATCCGGAATCCTACTTGCTCGGCGTCCAACTCAGTGAGTTCCCGGGTTTTGGTACCAGACAGCCATGCGTGCTGCAATAATGCCGAATACGGTGGGGCCGATGAACGATGACGTACGCCCAGCTACGGCAAAGAAGCCATGGAATTTGGCACTTCGACCTTCGGGTGCTGGCATCCCCACCAGGGCGCGGTTTCCAGTTCGAATTCGCCCCCCCGCGAGTCGCCATGACGAACATCATAGCCGGAAACGGGAATGAATGAGATTAATGGATCGAGATTACTCGTCAAGAACGGGACACAGGGCAGAGAACGCGATATGCTTAGGAAAACCTCGAATTAAAGAATCATTGGATTGATGGAGGAAACCATGAAGATTGAAGTACAACAAGCGCTGGAAGAGATTCGACCCATGCTTCAAGCCGACGGCGGAGATGTCGAATTGGTGGAAGTGACAGAAGAAGGTATCGTCCGCGTGCGTCTACAGGGTGCATGCAAGGGATGTCCGATGTCGCAGATGACGGTTAAGAACGGCATTGAGAAACTCCTTATGGAGAAGGTTGATGGCGTCACCGAGGTCGAATCTGTCTAGGTTATCAGGCTCAGAAAGAGGGAGCAGGATTCCTTCTATTAGCCAAGAGCCTTCTTCTTCCAGAACGGAGAACTCACCAGAAACTGACGAGCACATCGCGGGAGAATCCTGAGAACTACTAAGGATTCTCGAACGAACTCGTTTGATTGACAAACGAGTTCGCGTTGCCCTTGACATACGGTTGAACAATAACGTATGTTCTGATTAGCGCCATCTGCGGACGGCGTTCTTCTTTTGGTCTTCACGGCGAATTCGATCAACTTGTGTTCTTTCACTCAAGAATCAACGTTCCCAACAACTCCGGATGCCAACTTTTGACAGTTTCGCCTTGACGTTCCCACGATCAGGCCATAGCCTTTCAGCATAGCACACCGAGGAGGCTGCGATGGCAGTTTTGAGGTCGGAACCATATATCTGGGTCACTTGGCTCACGAAGCTGTTGGCAGGAGAGTCGATGTGCGAATGGTCGGCGTGGTTTCGCGCCCATCACAAGGAGTACGATAAATTGCCGATGGATTTCGATCTGGCCGCATGGACGATCGATCACCGGGAATTGGTCAACGCGCGACGCGAACAGCTTCTTGATGAAGGTTATCTAGTGCATATCGAGGATGAGAATGCGTTCAAGCGGATCGGGCAAACGGGAATAGTGGTATCCGGAAAACCTGATATCCTTGCCATTAAGGACAAAGTGGGAGTGATCGAAGACTGCAAGACGGGACGGCCACGCACTTCGGACCAACTTCAAGTCCTTGTCTACATGTTGTTGCTTCCCATTCGGAATTCGCGATGCGAGAACATCACACTGTCGGGCCGCGTAGTTTACAAGACCAGTGCTGTCGATATCCCCGCGGCCGGACTTGACGACACGTTCCGAGGACGTTTTGTGGAAATGGTGCACAAGATTGGCGGGGACAAGCCTCTTCCCAAATTACCGGCGTGGGCCGAATGCCGCTGGTGCGATATCGGACCAGCCGATTGTCTCTATCGCGTGTCTGAGCCGCCTGAATCCGCAGAAGCCGAGACGGATCTTTTCTAGCAGATGACCCGATATGAGGTGTCGCCGGAGTAGACGTTCGCCCATTGGTGCTGTTTCTCGTAAAACGACTTAACCCAGTCCATTGAGATCTTCCTTAATAGGAGGGCGTGTTGGCTTACGTAGACGCGTGCCTGCGTTTCTCGGCATACATCGCCTGATCCGCTTGAGAAAGGACGGATTCGATCGATACATTGGAATCGGGCATCCAATGGGCGATACCGATGGATAGAGTGATGGGGAAATCGAACAGGGGGCTTACCAAGTTCCGTGACGCCATCGTCTCGATGATGCGATCTCGAACGATCTGTGTTTCCCCGTTGGTCTCGATCAACAGGAGCAAGAATTCGTCCCCTCCGTAGCGAACGACATAATCCGTGCCTCGGACGGACGAACACAGAACCTCGGCGACGAGCTGTAGCACTTTGTCTCCGGTGGCGTGCCCAAAACGATCATTGACTTCCTTGAAACGGTTGACGTCAATCATCAGCACGCCGATGGGGTGCATGTATCTCTGAGCTCGCGCAGCTTCTTGTTCCAACATTTCGGCAAGGGCATAACGATTGAAAACACCAGTGAGCAAATCGTGACGCGCCATATGTATCAGCTTCTGCTCCGACGCCTTCTCCTCCGTGATATCTAGCAAGCTGCCCTCGAAATGTTGGATCGCGCCTGACTTGTCTCGAATGGCGCGACAGGTGTCGCGAACCCAGATCAACCGGCCATCCCATTGCTTGAGTTGCGTTTCGTAATTGTGAATGAGCAGATCATCCTCGAACAAAGAACGTTGGTGCTCTCGATCAACGGGATTGGCATATAGATCAGAGGCCACTATTCCCAACAAAGCTTTCTTGCTTGGATACCCCAGCATTTGAACCAACGCAGGATTGGCATCGAGGATTTGACCGTCAAGTGTCGTGATGTACAGACCGATCGGAATCCCCTCGAACAACGAGCGATACTGCTGCTCTCCGATGTGGAATCCCCCCTGTTGTTTGAATGGCATTGTTCGTTTCATGATTTCCCGACCCATTGTGACCGCAAGCTGTCTGTAATCCCAAACACTACACGGGAAAGCGAATTCTGTTCAAGGCCCGATATGGAATCAAAAGAGCATCAAGAGGAGTTTCCAGCAGCGTAATGTGTCTCAATGTATGCCTGGATGTGCTGAGCGAACAACTCCCTAAGGTTCTCTCCTAGCAGAGGGCCCCCCGATTCCCCATCCGAGAACAGCATGGGAACGGATTCATCACCGCCTCGTCCGGGAAGACTGATGCCGATGTTAGCGTGCCGGGCTTCCTTGATTCCATTAACCACGCACCCCATGACCGCAATCACCATGTCTTCGGAGCCGGGGAAGCGAGTGCGCCAATCCACCGCCTGATGCTTGACGAAATCGTCGACGAAGTGAACCATCAGGCGGAAGATATCTCGGTTTGTCCGGCCACAGCCGGGACAGCTACGAACCTCAGGGAAGAAATTCCGGATTCCGTTGGATTGCAGAATATACTGACAGGCTCGAACTTCTTGCAGTCGAGGATCTTCGTCATCTGAGCAGGCCAGCAAAGCAGGCGTGATGGAGACGCGGAGCGTGTCGCCAATTCCCTCTTGCAGCAGCACGCTCATGGCTGCTGTGGAAGCAATGATGGCTTTCTCTCCCGTGCCTGCTTCCGTCAATCCAAGATGAAGCGCGAACTCGCTCCTTCTTGCCAATTCCCGATAGATGGAGAGCAGGGAGGGTAGATGGCTCACCTTGGCCGATAGCACGACCCTATTCTCAGAGAGGCCGAGTTTGACCGCAAACGCGGCCGATTCAACGGTGGAGCGGATCATAGCTTGCTCAAGGATTCGTACCATCGGCCAGTCAGCGTGCTTTGAGAGCAAACGATCGCGGATCTCATCATCCAGCGATCCCCAATTCACGCCAATTCGGACGGCTTTGTCGTGCTTCCCGGCGATTTCGATGATCCTGGCGAAGTTGGCATCGTGCGATTGACCGAACCCGACATTGCCGGGATTGATGCGATATTTGTCCAGGGTC
>DAOVHV010000020.1 GCA_030671645.1 bacterium
ACTCTGTCCATCGAAACGCTGGGCGGGATCGCCACCCCGTTAATCGAGCGCAATACGACCATCCCTACGGAAAAATCAAAGACCTTCACCACCGCCGAGGATAGCCAGCCTGCGGTACAGATTCACGTTGTGCAAGGCGAACGCAAGTTGTCGGCAGACAACAAGTCGCTGGGCACGTTCCAGCTGACCAGTATTCCTCCGGCGCCACGCGGCATTCCGCAAATCGACGTTATCTTCAACATCGATGCCGACGGCATCCTGCATGTCACAGCTAAGGACAAGGCCACCAGCAAATCAGCGTCCATTACCATCCAAGATTCCTCGCGACTCGACGATTCCGATATCGAACGTATGCGCAAGGAAGCTGAAGAACACGCGGATGAAGACAAGAAAACAGCGGAGCTAATCGAGGTGCGAAACCAAGCCGATCAGCTGATCTACGCTGCGGAGAAGGCGATGTCCGACCTCGGAGAAAAGGTCGATTCGGCCAAACGATCGGAAATCGAGGATCAAATCCGCCAGCTACGCGACAAGCTGTCACAAGACGTGGGGCTGGAAGATCTGAAAGGTGCGATCGAAGCCCTATCCAAGACGTCTCAGGAAATCGCTCAGCAAGCTTATCAGGAAGTGCAACAAGCAGGCGGAGCGTCCGATGCGACCACATCGTCCGCCGACTCGGAACCCGAGGACGACGGTGAGTACATCGACGCAGAGTACGACGAACAAGAATAGATCGACCAAAGGGGCTGGCGTGGCCAAAAAAGACTATTACGAATCTCTCGGCATTTCGCGCGAAGCGGACGAGTCCGAGATCAAGCGCGCTTATCGGCAGAAGGCCAAGGAGCTTCATCCGGACCGAAACCCCGATAATAAGGCTCAAGCCGAGGAGAAATTCAAACGCATCGCAGAGGCTTACGAGGTCCTATCCGATTCTCAAAAGCGGGCGCAATATGATCGTTATGGCCACGCAGGTCCGAGTCAGGGTTTCACGTTCGGAGACACGGATTTCCACCGCGCACGCGAAGCGTATCAAGAATTCGGATTCGGCGGATTCGACAATCTGTTTGACCTATTCTTCCGGCAGGGGGGAATGGGCGGTGGGATACGAAAACAGCGGGTTCGTCGAGGCGAGGACATCGAATACAAGCTACGTATCACGCTCGAAGACGCCGCCCACGGCACGCGAATGACGGTTACGGTTCCTCGAATGGTGAGCTGCGAGGTTTGCTCGGGCTCCGGCATGGAACCGGGCTCCTCAAGGAAGACATGCCCGACGTGTCATGGTCGGGGGCAGATGGAGTATCGTCAGCAAAGCCTGATGGGAAGCTTCCTCAATGTGCGCGCGTGTCCGGATTGTCAGGGATCCGGAGAGATCATCGAGAGTCCCTGTCACAAATGCCGCGGCTCCGGTAGGGTCAAGGAGAAGAGTAAGATCTCCATTTCCGTGCCTGAGGGCGTGGATAACGGGTCCCGCTTGCGGTTAAAGGGGCAGGGAAACGCCGGCATCGAAGGCGGTCCGAGCGGTGATTTGTTCATTTTCATCGAGTTGATTGAGCATCCTTCGTTGCTGCGTGACGGACGCAATATTCATTCCAAAGTTGCGATCCCGTATCCCGACGCTACCTTGGGAACTAAGATTGAAGTCGAGACGTTGTGGGGCCGCGAACCTCTTGCTATTCCGGCAGGCACACAGCCGGGAGCCACGTTCCGCTTGAAAGGAAAGGGGATCAAGAACATCCATCGTGGAGCGGGTCGTGGCGACCACTTCGTGGAAGTGACAATCGATGTCCCTCGGAAACTGTCCTCGAAACAAAAGCGAGCCTTGGAGACGTTCGCCGAGTCACTTGATAATTGAGGTCAATTCTTCGGTACGAATAAGATCCTGAAGGATCCCGATCATTCGGGAGAGAGCTTTGTGGCGATGACTTACGCGGTTCTTCTCTTCCAGCGTCATCTCAGCCAGTGTGCGCCTCTCCCCACTGGGGATGAACAGCGGATCATAACCGAATCCCATGTTCCCGGAGGGCTCTTCCGCAATGATGCCGGGGAAAACGCCGCTGCACACAAAGGTCTGTCCGTCCTGAAGACAAAGCGCCGCCACCGTAACGAAACGAGCCCTTCGGTCGGTCACACCCTTGAGTTTCTGAAGGAGTAACTTGTTGTTCCTATCCGGGTTTGACGGCTCACCGGCAAATCGGGCCGAGATCACACCGGGAGCACCGTCCAGTACACGCACCTCAAGCCCCGCGTCCTCGGATAGCACGGGAAGTCCGGTTTCCCGGCTGATGGCCGAGGCCTTAAGAAGGGCGTTTTGCAGGAATGTTCTCCCGGTTTCCGGGACATCGGAGAATGGTGCGTCGGAAAATGTAAGGATCTCCAGGCCGGTGACTCCGGCCAAGAGATCCTTCGTCTCTTGAATCTTCCCCTCGTTTCGAGTTCCGAGGAGAAGTCGGTTCATTCGGATCGAATAGGCTGGAGATTCAGGCTGTCCGCGAAATGACAGGTCACGAAGTGATAATCTCCCAGATCACGATACTCCGGGGCCTCCGTCTTGCAGATGTCCTTCGCGTAATGGCAGCGAGGATGGAAGTAGCAGCCTGGAGGAGGAGCCACCGGACTGGGGACATCTCCTTCCAGCAGAATTCGTTCCACGTTCCAGTCAGGATCCGGTACCGGTACGGCAGACATCAGTGCCTCGGTGTACGGATGCTTGGGAGAGCCGAATAGAGCTTCCGTTGTGGAAAGCTCGGCAATCTTGCCAAGGTACATGACGGCTACGCGATCGGCAATGTGTTTGACGACCGAAAGGTCATGGGCAATGAACAGATAGGTTAGACCGAACTCGACCTGCAGATCGTCGAGCAGGTTCAGTACCTGGGCCTGAATCGACACGTCCAATGCGGATACCGGCTCGTCACAAATGATGAGCTGCGGATCTAATGCCAAAGCTCGGGCAACACCGATACGCTGCCGCTGTCCTCCCGAGAATTCGTGCGGATAGCGTTTCATATGATCGGGCTTTAGTCCGACAGCAGCAAGCAGAGCCTTTACACGATCTTCACGCTCAGCGCCTTGGGCAAGGCCGTGCACAAGCAACGGCTCGCCGACAATAGCCCCGACCGTCATACGCGGATTCAACGAAGAATAGGGATCTTGAAAGATGATTTGCATTTCGCGGCGAAGCGATTTCAACGTCTTGCGATGGGCCTTCACTACATTGACCTCTTTGAAATCCTCGCCGGTTGCCGCCATCTTCTTGCTGCGGAACAAAATGTCTCCGGCGGTGGGCTCGATTAATCGGAGAATCGAACGGCCGGCCGTAGTCTTTCCGCAGCCACTTTCTCCCACCAACCCGAGGGTTTCGCCCTCTTTAATGAACATATCAATACCATCGACGGCCTTGACATGTGCGACAGTTCGGCGAAAGACGCCCTTGCGGACGGGGAAGTACTTCTTGAGCCCTTTGACTTCGAGCAAAACGTTATCGGAAGGCAGCAAACTAGATCACCTCTTCTGTCATTCGTAGAGCCAGCAGGCCGTGGTATGACCTGGAGCCACTTCCTTGAGATCCGGCATCTTGGTTTTGCAAATCTCCATCGCATGCGGACATCTGGGTTCGAAGCCGCAACCCGGCGGAACATCAAACGGATCGGGGACGACGCCCTTAATGGGTTCCAGTCGCTCTTTGGCAGCCGCCAGCGACGGAATGGAGTGCATCAGTCCCTGCGTGTAAGGATGCTTCGAGTTATGGAAGACTTCACGCACATTGGATCCTTCGACAATCCGTCCCAGATACATGACCACGACGTCGTCCGCCATGCCGGCGATAACCCCCAGGTCATGAGTAATGAACTGAATCGACGCCTTAAATTCCGCGCGAAGCGCGTTCATGAGTTCAAGTACCTGTGCTTGAATCGTCACGTCGAGTGCTGTGGTCGGTTCATCTGCGATAAGGAGGGAAGGATTACAAGACATTGCCATGGCGATCATGGCTCGTTGGCGCATTCCACCGGACAGCTGGTGAGGATACTCATCGACTCGCTGTTCCGGAAGCGGAATTCCAACAGCACGCAGCATTTCAATGGCATTCTTCTTGGCAGCTGCTCTTTTCAGCTTCTGGTGAAGAATGATCGCTTCCATGATCTGGTTTCCGATGGTGTACACTGGATTCAGCGACGTCATCGGCTCTTGGAAGATCATGGCGATCTCATTTCCGCGGATCGCGCGCATATCGCGCCCTTTGGGATTGAACTTGGTTAGGTCCATAACCTTACCATCGCGATGAAAGAGGATTTCGCCGGCTTCAATCTTTCCGGGCGGAATTTGCACCAATCCCATGATCGAAAGAGCCGTTACGGATTTACCACATCCGCTTTCTCCGACGATTCCGAGCGTCTTTTCTTGCTCGATGACGTAGTCCACTCCATCGACCGCACGGACGATTCCATCTTCCGTGTAGAAGTACGTTTTGAGACCTCTAACTTCGATCAGCGGCACCAGTCCAACCTCCTCGTCTCAACACTAAACGATTGAAAGAACAATTCCCAACAACATGAAAACGGTAGCCAGCACCACCGTGAGCGTGCGCTTAGGATCTTTGAGTTCGTCGCGTCCGAAGACCGTGTTTGACGTTCCGCCCCCGAACGCTCCTCCTAATCCTGAATGTTCGCTCATCTGCAGGAGGATTAGTGCCATCAAGGCGAAGCAGTTCAGGAAAAACAAGAGTTCAAGAATACGCTGCACGATTTCCATATGTCGCTGGTCCTTTCTGTGAATCTTCTAGAGATATCTGGACTCGCGAACGATTATAGCACAAAGAATAGGGGCCCTCAATACCCTAAATGAACGGGGCTTGCGCCCCTTTGGGGGTTATCGTAAGCTGTCAAAACTGCAGTTTGAAAGGCCGGTGTCACAGCAACGTGCTCAAGTTTGTCTTCGTTACCGGAGGAGTCCTATCAGGCCTTGGCAAGGGCGTCATCTCTTCATCGATCGGCCTGCTTCTCAAGCTTCAAGGTTATAAGGTAAGCCTTCAAAAGATTGATCCCTACGTTAACGTCGACGCCGGCACCATGAATCCGTATGAACACGGCGAGGTGTTCGTCACATGCGATGGCAAGGAAACCGATCTAGACATTGGACGATACGAACGGTTCCTAGACGAAGAATTATCTGCCTCCAACTACATCACCACCGGACAGGTCTATTGGAACGTCATTCGCAAGGAGCGAAGCGGAAAGTATCTGGGCCAAACCGTGCAGATCATCCCGCACATCACCGACGAGATTAAGCGGCTTATTCGACTTCCATTAGAAGAGAAGGACGCCGAGATCGGAGTGATCGAGATCGGCGGAACCGTCGGCGACATAGAGAGTTTGCCATTCTTGGAGGCCTTGCGCCAGATGAAGGACGAACTGCCGCGCGAAGACACGTTCTTCATACATGTAACGCTGGTTCCACGGCTGACGACATCCAACGAACTCAAGACCAAGCCCACCCAGCACTCGGTCAAGGAGCTTCGAGCCATCGGCATCCAGCCGAACGCCATCGTAGCCCGTTGCGATCTCCCCCTACCTGAACCCGTAAGACACAAGATCGCTTTGTTCTGCGATGTGCCGCTGGAAAATGTGATCGAAGACCCTGACTTGCCTTCCATTTATCATGCGCCGCTGGTGATGTTCGAACACGAGCTTCATCACCGCATCGCCGAAGGCCTGCATCTTGAGAAAAGGGCAGTTCCGTTGAACGAGTGGACGACGCTGATTCGCCGAACTGAGAGTCCCGAACACCGTGTCCGCGTGGGCATCGTCGGGAAGTACGTGGAGCTCAGAGACTCTTATATCAGTATTAGTGAAGCCCTGCTGCATGCCGGCGCATGCGAAAACATCAACGCCGACATCGAATGGATCTCAGCCGAGGATCTGATCTCAAGAGACGTGGAAGCCCGTCTGAGCAACTTAGACGGTATCGTTATTCCCGGCGGTTTTGGCCATCGAGGAGTTGAGGGGAAGCTCGAAGCCGTCGAGTACGCGCGGACGAACGGTATTCCCTACTTCGGACTTTGCCTGGGTTTGCAGTGCGCGGTCATCGAGTTCGCCCGAAACGTGTTGGGATGGAGCGAAGCCAACACCACGGAGAACGACCCCGATACCCCTTATCCCGTCATCGCTTTGCTGGAAGAGCAGATTCAAGTCACGCAGAAGGGTGGAACCATGCGGCTTGGCGTGTACGAAACGACCCTGGCTCCGAACAGCATCAGCCGCCAATGCTACGGGCAGGAAACCATCGTCGAGCGACACCGACATCGTTACGAATTCAACTCGGCATTTCGAGATCAACTCGAAACGGCCGGACTTCGCGTCACCGGAACGTCGGCCGATGGGCAGCTGGTAGAAATCGTCGAATTGGAAGGACATCCTTGGTTCGTCGCCGTGCAATTCCATCCGGAATTCACGTCCCGATTCCTATCCCCGCATCCACTATTCCGTGGATTCATCCAATCATGTCTCGAACGACAATCCTCGTTCTAGTCCTGATTCTCATCATTGCGGGGGCCGTCCTGATCTTCCGACGTCCGACGCCTGTTCAAGAGAGCAACTTGTCGGCCAAGCAGATCGTGTTGACCGGCCACCGAGACGACGGAAGTCCGGCCTGGTCCATTCAAGCTCAAACCGGATCGTTGGATGAAGTCGACGGAATGCTGGAATCCGTCGAACTCACGTTCTTCAGGGACGGGGATGCCCACATCGTTGTGAGAGGGGATCAATTGTCCCGCGATTCAGGAGGCACCACATTGTCCGGATCGATTCACGTCAACCAAGCCGATGCCCTGTCGCTGGAAACCAAGACCATCTTCTGGGACGAACGAAACGACGTTCTGGAAGCCGGCCCCGTCACCATCGAAATGGAGCTGGCCTCGATCGAAGCGGGCGCCTTTCAACACGATCTTGGAAAAGACCTGACGACGCTTACCCGCGGCGTCGAGGGCCAACTGACCCAGGACAACACGGAGTACATCGTTCGCTCCGATTCCGCGGAGGCAACATCGGACCAGCTGGCCTTGTTGGGAAACGTTTTGATACAATCCGAAGACGGCGATACCTATCGTTGTCAGCGACTAGAATCCGATACCTCGGGATCGTCGATCCGTTTGATCGGAGAGGTCTCCGGTTGGTGGCAGGAAAGTGCGTTTTCGGCCGGCGCCGTGCAGTTGGATGCCGCCGGCATCCGCTTACGCGGTGACGTGATCATCGACCTTGAGTTGCTTATGATGGATGAACCCCATGACGCTTGAAGCCAGAGGCCTCACCAAATCATACCGGCGGCGGACCGTTGTGCACGGTCTCAGCTTGTCTGTCGAGCGCGGCCAGATCGTGGGATTGCTCGGACCCAACGGAGCCGGGAAGACAACGACTTTCTACATGATGATCGGGTTCATTTCAGCTGACGCGGGGCAAGTGTTGCTTGATTCCACAGACATCTCACGCCTTCCGTTCTTCAAGCGCGCCCGTTTGGGCATCGGCTACCTTCCCCAGGAACCATCCGTGTTCACTAAAGCAACTGTCGCCGAGAATCTGGATCTGGCCATCGAATGGCATGCCGGACGCAATGCCGATCCAAAGTTTCGCGATCAACTGCTCGATGAATTCGGACTCAATGCGCTGAGACATCAGGTCGCAGGCACGTTGTCCTCAGGAGAACGCCGACGATTGGAGATCGCACGAACACTGGCCACCACACCCAGCCATGTGCTGCTTGACGAGCCATTCTCGGGCATCGATCCGATTTCTATCACTGACTTACAGAGTGAGATTATCGCCCTCAAGGAGCGCAACATCGGGGTCGTCATTACCGATCACAACGTACGCGATACGCTTTCGATCACCGATTCCGCCATTCTGATCGATCGCGGTCAATTGATCGCAGCAGGCACGCCCGAGGAAATCGTTGCCGACCCCGAAGCTCGTCGCGTCTATTTGGGGGAGGGTTTTAGGCCGCTGAGCGAGTCAAGCTCCCTTTGATGAAGCTTGCGTCGCCAGATCATTACCCCGAACACGATCACAAAGACAATACTGATGGCGTGTGCAGCGCGAAGCATTCCGACGGTCTGAAGATATGTGTATCCGCCCGTCGTGACTTCAATCACTCGTTGTTTACCCAACCACAAGCTGTCGGCCCGGGTGAAGCTGACGATGGAACGGGCCATCGCATAGAGGATGAAGTACATGGCCGTCGAGAACCCGTCGCGGAACCCCTTTTTCCGAATGCCCCACAGGAATGCGAAGATGACCAAGTTCAGAATCATCTCGTAAATCATCGAGGGATGGGTGACTTGTCCCGGAAATGCCATCCCAGCCGGCGATTCGGCAGGGAAGCGAAGGCCCCAAGGCAGGGTGGTGGGAAGACCGAATGCGTCGCCGTTGGTGAAGTTGCCGATTCGCCCAATGGCTTGTCCGAGAATCAAGCTGGGAGCCAACGCATCGGTTAACGCCCAAAAGCGAGCCTTCTTGAGGCGAGCGAACAGATAAACGACCAGAATCCCGGCCAGCACCCCACCGTGAATGGCCAAGCCTCCTTGCCAGAGTTTGAAGATGTCCAAAGGGCTTGTGCCGTAGTAGTCCCAGTGAAAGATCACGTAGTAAAGGCGCGCCCCGATGATGGCGCTCGGAACTGTCCACAACAGCAAATCGAGCAGATTATCCGTCGAAAGTCCGAGTTCCTTGCGGCGTGCTTCTCGGGTCAATAGGAAGAAACCAAGAGCA
The DNA here is from genome assembly GCA_030671645.1 of bacterium. Taxonomy (GTDB): domain Bacteria; phylum Bipolaricaulota; class Bipolaricaulia; order UBA7950; family UBA9294; genus SPBW01. The sequence goes on from DAOVHV010000020.1 coordinate 8,760, forward strand.
ATCGCGATGACGTACATCAAACCATAGTACCGAACTGTAATCGGGCCGATCTGAAACAGAATCGGGTGCATGCCTCCCCCTCCCTCGCAGTATGATAGGCAGTATATGACTCGTCTGACATGGAAAGAAACCCTATTGTCCCTGCTTTCGGGAACCCTGACCGCGTTTGCCATGCCGGGATTCGGAGTCTTCCCGTTGATTTTCGTCTCGCTTGTGCCGCTTTTCTTCGTGCTGGACAAGCGCGGCGGTTTCTGGCCCGGCTTCACCTTCGGATGTGCGTTCTTCGCCATCGATCTACGGTGGATCGCTACCTTGGCCCGGTTTCACCCCATTGTCATCGGGGGATACGTTCTGCTGGTCGTCTACTTCGCGATCGGATGCGGAATTCTCGGAGCCATGCTTGCCTGGCGCAGGCATTTACGGATTCCCACTTGGCTCATACTGGCGCCGGCTCTGTTCGTACTCGCCGAGTATCTGCGAACGCTGGGGCCGTTGGGAATGGGCTTTTCCGCGCTGTATCAATCATTGTATCGGGTGCCGTGCCTCATCCAGTCGGCATCGGTATTCGGACCTTGGTTCATTTCGGGTATCGTTGTGGCTGTCAACGGTAGTTTGTTCGTGCTTTTTCGCAAGCGGGATTATCGTTTCGCATTCCTTGCAGGCGGATTCGTGATTCTGCTTGCAACCTTCAGTTTGCTGCCACGTCTGCCCCAGGGGACCGACTCGATGCGAGTGGCCGTCGTGTCGTCGAAGGTTCAGCAAGAAGTCAAGCTGGACACACGCAACCTCAACGATCTCGCGACTCGCTACCTGCAACTCGGAGACGAAGCCCTTGCAGCAGATCCCGACCTTGTCGTGTTCCCCGAATCTATCCTACCGGTCTACATTCTGCAGAATGAGACGTTGAAGAATTCGTTCGCAGACTTGGCTCGTCGTGGCGAAACGCAGATCTTGTTAGGAACGGGAGTCTACCAGGATCGCAAGATCTACAATGGCGTCGCTCTATTCTCCACGATGGGTGAGTTGGTTGGCACCTTCCACATGGTCCGTCCGGTTCCATTCGGTGAATACATTCCCGGACGAAGCATCTTGGAATGGCTCGGGCTGGGCACTTGGGCGCGGTCGTTCTTGCCCCTTGACTTGAGCCGAGGAGACGGATACGTCCCGCTCGCCCAGTTCGGAACACCGATATGTTTCGAATCGACCTTTCCCGGCCCCTCCCGTCAGCTAACCAAGAACGGCGCCCAGGTGTTGGTCACGGTGACGAATGATGCTTGGTTTGACGAAAGCTCCGAGTTGGCCGTTCATTTCTCGTGCGCCGTGTTCCGCGCTGTCGAGAATCGACGTTGGGTCATCCAGTCGGCCAACGGAGGGATCTCGGGCATCGTTTCTCCCACCGGTCGCATTCTGGGAGTTCTCAGTACCGAAGGCGTTCTTACCGGAGAAGTTGAGCTGCAAACCGGGACCTCCCCGTACACTCGCTGGGGAGATTGGATCGTGCTCCTCGTCGCCGGTGCGCTTGCAGGAGGACTTCTTCTTTGGCGTTTCTTTCGTGGAAATGGAAGCGGGGGCGAGATCCGATGATCTCGCCCCCATAAGGTACCTCTCACAATAGAGGTCTAGCGCTTGGAGGTCGGAGACATGTTATTGCCGGTCTCCGTCAGTTTGGTGATGACGCCGGTGGCAAAGGTGACCTTGTAGATTTGATAGTCGCCGCTGCCATCCGCCTTGACATAACAAATGCCGCTGCCGTCTTCGAGCCAATACGGACAGAATTCATCGTCATCAGTAGTAATGCTGGTGTTCAGCACACCAAGTCCATCGACGTAGGATTCAAGCGATTCGGGCCCTGTACCATCAGCATCCATAACGAAGATGTCGATCTCGCCGGTATCTCGCTCTCGCGAGAAGGCAATCTTGGTTCCATCCGGAGACCAAGCCGGTTTGGAAACTCCGGCTCCCGGAGGCAGATTCAAGACCGTACTCGTAATGCCCGCAACGATGTCTGCGGGAGAAGGATCTCCATCACGGTTATCCGAATCGAACAACTCAACTGCTGCCCCCAACGAATCATCCCACAGCCAGATCGAGCTTCCGCCCAGTGCTGTCTTGTTGGAGACGAACAGGATGTCGTCGTTCACCGGGGAATAGGCCGGAGCGATCGCCCATGAAGGCGTCTGTGTCGTCAGCTTGGTCTGGGATCCACCCAGTGCCGTCATGGTGAAGAGCTCCCAAGATGTGGCCGAGGTTCCGTCCTCGGTATTCGAAGCATAAGCGATGGTCGATCCATCCGATGCCCAACTGGGTTGAATTTGATTGGACAGCGTCTGAACGGTCAGTTGATTCAGGCTGCCACCCGTGACCGTCATCGTCCAGATATTCCAACTCAAGCTGTCTTCGGCGGTATAGGCAATCTTGTCCCGAGTTTCCCGCACTAGATCCGGAAACAACTCGTCATCGGCAGTGTTGTTCACGGCTCCCTGATCCGTACCATCGCCCTGCATGCGATAGATGTCGTAATCGGCCACGCGATTGGCGGCAAACGTAATCATGATCGGGCCAACCGTTACAACAGCGTTCACCATTCCTATGCGGCCGTCGTTATCGGTGATCGTCAGGAGAACGGTGTAGGTTCCGGCTTCCTCATAGTCATGGGTAATCACGTCGGCCACATCCGTACCGGTGGCGTGGGTCGATCCGTCCCCGAAATCCAGATCATAGGTGGCGATCGTTCC
>DAOVHV010000088.1 GCA_030671645.1 bacterium
TGAGCTGGCCGAGCAGATCCACCAGGAGATCGTCAAACTAGCGCGTGACACCAAGATTCGAAGCGTCACGATCTACGGTGGCGTAAGCAAGGGACCACAGCTCGCGGCGTTGCGCCGGGGAGTGGAAATCGTGGTCGCATGCCCCGGGCGTTTGCTTGATCACGTCGACGCGGGCGCGATCAACCTGGGGTACGTGGAGATATTGGTTCTCGATGAGGCCGACCGCATGTGTGATATGGGGTTCCTCCCCGATATTCGCCGAATCATCCGGCAGGTGCCCGAGAAAAGGCAGACGCTCTTCTTCTCGGCGACCATGCCCAAGGACATCCGTGCCCTCGCCGACAGTATTCTCGATGATCCGAAGACGGTGCAGATCGGAGCGATTGCCCCCGCGGAGACGGTCTCACACGCTCTCTATCCGGTGCCAGAAGACCGCCGTAAGGAGCTTCTCATAGCGATGCTTCGGCGGACATCGACTGGGCGTGTTCTCATTTTCACACGCACCAAGCACCGGGCTCGAAGCCTTGCCGTCTACATGAAGAAGCACGGATATCGCGCGGCCGCTCTTCAAGGGAACATGACCCAGAACCAGCGCCAGCAGGCGATCAATGGCTTCCGTAATGGAAAGATCGATATGCTTGTGGCCACTGATATTGCGGCCCGAGGGATCGATGTGTCGAAAATCTCCCACGTAATCAACTTTGACATGCCTGGCACGGCCAATGCCTATACACATCGGATCGGGCGCACCGGCCGGATCGGGCGCTCGGGCGAAGCCTTCACGTTCGCGGTTCGGGGAGACGGTTTGATGATCCGTCAAATCGAGAAAACGTTGGGAACACGGATCGAACGACGTCGGCTTCCCGACTTCGAATATGGTGGCGGATTCGATCCCGAGAGCCAGTTCCCGCGAAGCAGCTCAAAGTCATCGAGCCTTCCTCGTTCCTTTGGAAGTCGTGGCTCCCGCCGGAGGCGCTGACGTCAGGCAGGAAAGCCAGCCGCTCCTACAAGATGGTGAGTGCCCCAAGCAGCCGCCTGGGATCGCCATCGCTTCGAGTTTGAAGCCCGGGGACATTGTACCTGGAGCTTGAGTTCTTTCTGTGGCGTAGTAGAGGCGTGGATCTGTCACTGAAAAGCAAAACCGGAACATTATTTTATGCACTCGCCTGAAACGTCGGAATTGCTTATTTCTCGATCTGCAAATCATGATCAGCTGATCAGTAATTCGGGAGGGGTTAGTCATGATTATCAGCCATTCACCTAAGGTTGCTGTCCTAGCGCTGGTCGAACTCGTTTCTCAGGACCATGATGAATGGCTATCATAACACCCCTACCTAATTGATTGGCACCGTTCTTGGCCTTCCTATCAGCATGTTCTCAATCGTCTCTCTCATGCTGGCATCATCCGCTCGAAGCGTGGCCGCCAAGGTAGGTTTCAGTTGGCCTTGAGTCCGGAACGAAGACCGCTCGCCGGTGTACCATCGTTCAAGAAGCCCTATACTGGAAAGCCTAGCAGTAAGCGATCGACATGGAGAAGGAATGCGGAAAGAGAACGCTTTGCGAATGACTGAAGAGCTGAAGCTCCTGCGCCAGCGCGTGGCCGAATTGGAGCACGACGCAACTGAACGCGGGCAGATCGAAGAGAAACTCAGACGTGAGCGAGACTTCAACACAACACTCATCCAGGCTGCACCTCTCTTCTTTGTCGCCATCGGGGCCGATGGAAAAACGCTGATGATGAATGACACGTTGCTTCAAGCCCTGGGCTACACCGCAGAGGAAGTTGTCAGTCAGGACTACCTTAAGACCTTTGTTCCAAAACGGGATCGTGAGGCGCTCTCCCAGATATTCAAAGCGTTGACCTCAGTGCACGAGCCGTCTATGAACGAGAACCATATACTGACCAAGGATGGCCGGGAATTGCTGGTGGAATGGCATGGAAGAGCGATTGCCAAGGAGAATGGTACATTCGATTTCTTCTTCGGCGTAGGGATGGATGTTACTGAGCGTGGACAAGTCGAGGAAGCGTTGCGAGAAAGGGAGGCGCAGTACCGGAGCATCTTCGAATCGGTTACCGATGCCGTGCTTGTCTTCAATCTGGAAGGGGAGATCGTCGAGGCAAACCCTATTACATGTGAGATGTACGGCTATTCCGAGGAAGAGTTGATCGGGCTTTCCGCATCGGAAATTATCTCCCCCGACTATTTTCACGGGTTCAAGAACTTCAAACAGCGGATCAAAGACGGCGGACGTTTTGTCACCGATTCGGTCAACCTTCGCAAGGATGGGACTGAATTTGATATCGAGATGCACGGAGCCGGGTTCACTTATCGAGGGGCACCTCACCTGCTGTCCGTGGTGAGGGATGTCACTGGGCGAAAACAGGCGACAGCAGCGTTGCAGCAGACGCATCAGAAGATTGAGCGACTGCATGAGGTAGCGCGTCAATTGGAGACCTGCGAATCAGAGGACGACGTCTATCGCACCACCGTTGAGGCGACGGAGAAGATTCTCTCGTTCTCCATGTGCACCTTGGATATTGTGGAAGAGCAGAAGCTGTTGATCAAAGCAACATCCGCCGAGCTCCCCCCGGGTACGAGTTTGGAGAGCACTCTTGAAGAGGGAGGGTTGGCCGCGGAGACCTACCGTACCGGGAAAACGACCGTCTTCAGTTCATTTGATGAGGTCCCGCAGGCTACGCCGACTCGGTCAGATCTCTGCTCCGGAATTAGCGCACCGATCGGCGATGTTGGCGTGTTCCAGGTCGCGTCCACGGAAGAGAACGCTTTCTCGACGGAAGATGTGAGGCTGCTTGAACTTCTCCTAGGACATACGGGCGAAGCCGTCCACCGGATCCGCTTGCAGGAGCGGCTCAAAGAACAGGCCCTCCGCGATCCGCTGACCGGCGTTTACAACCGCCGCTATTTCAACCAAGTGATCGAACAGGAGATTCCCCGCTCCAAACGGTACGATCATCCAATCGGCTTCTTGATGATCGACGTCAACCACTTCAAGGAGATCAACGATCGCTACGGTCATCAAGTAGGTGATGAAGTCCTCCAGGAAGTAGCGAAGCTCCTCGAAGGGCAGGTACGGGGGTCAGATGTCGTCGTGCGCTACGGAGGGGATGAATTTCTCCTCCTGCTCATCGAAACCAACGGAGAGACCAAAAGCGTCAAACAGCGGATCCTAGAGGAGGTCGCGCGACGGAATGAAACCAATCTTGTGTTCGATTTCCCGGTGACCTTCTCGATTGGAATCGCCCACTGGAAGCCCGATGGACCGCGAACCGTGAGAGAGGTCCTTAACAAAGCCGACATGCTGATGTATGAGGAGAAGCGGCTGCAGAAGGGGAGAACCTAAGCGCAATAACGACAACAGTAGATCAGAACGTGTCTCCAAGCGCTAGGTCACAGCGCCGGAATAGCTTGGATGCAACAGTTGTCCGGGCAACCGCCTGCTGCTGCTTGAACCACCCCGGCTTCTTTGGTGCCTAGGGGGCCTCGAACTGGCTGGTCATTCGCTCTGTCTCACTCTTAGCTACCCACGAGGATGGTTCAAAGCGTGGTCATACACCACCATGTAGCTGGTCGCTTGAACTGGACCGAGAAACAGTGTGCCGCTGAGGATGGCGACGATGTCGATGAGCCAACTAGGAATGCTGGGATTGTAGGTCGAAATCCATAGCAAGATAACCAACACCATATAGGGAATGGCTAGCAGAAGGCCGATACCGAAGATGGTTCCACGATAACCTTTTGTTATGCGAACGCTTTCGCTCATGGCCTCGGTCACTCGCACGGTTCGCTCGCCTTCTTGAGGATCCAGGAAACGGATCAACATGAACGAGTACATCAGGGCCACGATGATGCCGGGGATGATAAGGGCGACGGATCCTAGCAACGTCAGAAGCCCGACGAGGAGGTAGGCCAGTAAGATTGGACTCCATTTGGACAGCCCGGTGAAGAGCTCTTTGAAAACAACCGGCTCGCGACGAACAACCTTTAAGGCAAGTAGGTGTTGTCCTGCATACAACGGAGCAAGAATAGCCATCTGAATAAGTGACTGGATAAGAAGCAAAGAATCGGGAATCAGCAGATCGATCACTTGCTGGCAGGCAAGGATAACCAACCATGCACCCATCAAAAGCGGTAACCGCCGTGTGAATGCGTCAAGACCTTCTCGCAACGCCGCCCATGAGGTCATTGGATCTTCTCCCCAAGACAAATCTGGATCTAACCATACTTTGCCAGAGAAATCCATACAACAAGGTTAACCGATTCATCGTGTCGAAAACGCAGTGAACTATGCGGCTAGTTTGAGCAACTAACGCGCCGACAACAAGGAGGCGCAATGCCAATGCACGAAACTGCAGCAAGGAATCTGATGCTTAACTACCGAGAACGGCGTTGCCGGGATTCTTATGGCTGCCCGGCGAATAGGTTGGGATGGAAGCCTCTGGCCTAACACTCGCCCTCTATACCTTCGTTGACCTTCTCTTCGTGCTGTTCTGACAGAGGGCTACTCGTCAAGCATACGGCGTACGGCCTCAGCCAGTGACAGTTGCGTTTTGGCTTCGATATAGGCGAGTACCTTGCGCCAGGCAAACGGAATGCCGGCTGCCAATGTCAGGGCCACCAGACCCCAAGCCCCAGCGGTGATGAGTGTTGCAAGTTCTTCCACGGATTCTCCTCTCTCTTACGATGCCTTCTCAACTATGACACTCGCAGATGGCATTATGCAAGGGCGTTACGGTGCCTTGCTTGACACATGCGCCGTTTTGGCTGGCCACTTATCTACGCCGATAGTTGAAAACAAGGAGAATGGGTCCCAGTTCCATTCTCTCAAGATCACCAAGGCCCCCTCAACAAAGCCATACTACGCCTTCTTAGACTCAAGAAACTACATAACATAGACCCGAACCGGTCAATCACCTATACTGGCTTTGTTCTTATGACCACGCGAATTCTTGTAGTCGATGACGAGCCTTGGGTCGTGCAGTCAGTACGATCCTATTTGGAGGCCGCCCACTTCGAGGTTCTGGCCGCTTATGATGGTCGAGAAGCGGTGGCGCAGTTCGATGCCCACTCTCCCGATCTTATCATCCTTGATTGGATGCTACCGAAAATGGACGGACTCGCCGTAGCTCAGCACATTCGCCAACGTTCCAAGGTTCCCATCATCATGCTGACAGCTCGCGTAGAAGAGGAAGACCGCATCACCGGCCTGGAAACCGGCGCCGATGATTACATCGTCAAGCCATTCAGCGCTCGTGAACTGGAAGCTCGCGTTCGAGCCGTGTTACGGCGTTCAACGGGGCGAGTGTCAAGCATTCTTGAAGTGGGACCACTCCGGCTCGATCACGAGCAACGCCAAGCTCA
>DAOVHV010000144.1 GCA_030671645.1 bacterium
CGCCACTGATTCCGGGTGGTATTGAAGCGGATGTCAAAGTGATCACTTCCACAACTGACTGCGTAGCAGAGGTAGACGGTCTCTCCCACCCGTTTCGGATGTACCAAATTGGTCGTGGTCACGTCATATCGACGTTGGTTCCATCGAAACGCCCGAAGGAGGGGGTGCGGGGCCCCGCGGCGGTAGATCACAAGCACATCGATGGGTTCTCGTATCTCTTGGAACATGTTCGCACACGTGGCTCAGTGTACGAAATATTGAACAAAGTGTCAACCGGTAAGAATTGAATGAAGCGAGTAAATGGCCTGGGGGCCACTCATGCCGATTTGTTCCCTCCGAATGAGGTGAAGTTTGGCCAATCGCGCCACGCGATTGACGCACGCATTCATTTGCAAACCGAGTTCGCCGGCCAGCTCCTTGGCCGTTGTCTGGCCTTTGTCGATGATCAGCCTCAGCGTTTCAGTCATGGCAGGCGTATGCGTACCGATAAGATGCCACGAATCATTCGACAAACAGAGCATGGCCAACTGCCGTTGTGCCAATTTGACGTCGATTCCGTCAGCCAGATCAAGGGCGGGGGTTTCCAAGATCATGGTGCGGGCTCCAAATTCTCCGATCGTCAATTGGTGCAAAGTTCGGCCGATGAATTCGTCGGCAAATGACGTGGACAAAACATCGAGTCCTTCCAGCGATACACGAACCTGTCCATCCTCAGGGAGCGAACGAAGGAGAGCGAACAACTGCTCACGTGCACTCTCTCCCTCCATCCGGGTGCCCAAGCGAGGGCCGAACTGTGCGATTCGAAATCGTTCGATTTGCATTGTCCTTATTGAACAGAAAGACGTCACCAGGTTCAAGCGTCCTAGATTGTCCAGTTTCACAATTGGTTGACACGTCAGACCCTCTGAAGATAGAGCTGTGTGATTGGACACTCCTAATCATGGAGGACACGGGCCGCCGCCATACAAGCGAATCAACCATGAAGGAGCGAGCTATGCCATGAGCTAGCTCGTAGAAGAAATGCGAAGCTTCAATCTTCCGTGTCCAAGGCAGTCTGGATTTACCTTCAAGAACTTCGTGTTCTTCATGGTGAAGAGCCGTTGCGTTCTGGCAGCATGCTCCAATCCTGGAATGGTATTGACACTTCACGTCTCTCTGTCTCCTGAAAACGGAACTGTGGAACTCAACTTCCTATATCAGTACGCGCCGGGGCAGCCGGAGCCCCAATTGTACGCCGGGAAAGGCGGGCACGTCATAGACATCGCCGCCTCGGGAGTCGAAATAATACAGCGCTCGACCGGTTCGCAAGGCAAATACTCCATCCCACGAGCGAATGAGGTCGGCGATCCGCCGCAGTTCACCCCCGCGCCCAGGATCGTCGAACCGGGAGGCGCCTTGATGAAAGACAACATCCACAGCACCCGCATCGGACAGCCCCTGATACCCGTCCCTCAGCCCGAGACTGGCCGACAGACCGATGCCTTTGTCAGCAACGGCCAAGAAGATCGAATCCTCATAGTCCTGCATAGCGGCAATCCCATGCGGATCGGCCACGGTTCCGTTGGCATTGCTGTGATGAGGGATGTTCTGAAACAGCTCGATCATGACAGCAACCAACGCCCGGCGAGAAGATTCGGTGAGCGGGTACCGTTCCTCCAGTCGGTGATGAAAGCCATCAACTACGCGGCCGATGCCCGATTCATTCTCGATTCTCGTGATCGGTTGCAACGTGCTCTCGAAACCCTTCGAGGATGGTGTGGAATTCTGCGAGTTCGAGGAACTCGGCGAGTTCCCTGCAACAATCCCCATAGTCATCATCCAGCGATTCACTGCTGCAGCCTGTGGCCAGGCGACCTCGATCGGCTTGCCCGTTTCCTTCCGCTCCAGGATCATCAAGCGGAGGATCAACAGGGCATAGGGATCGACAAATCGGATGTTCTTCAGATCGAGGCGATCAAGCTTGTTGATCGTGATCCATTCGATCACCTGGTCGATCGTCTCGATGGTGAGCTGATTCATCGGGTCCTCTTGGTCACTATCCTGGTGGATTCTTTGAAACACTCACTCATTATCTCTTGCCCCATTGGCTAGACAAGGTGCGTTTTGTGCAATAATCGAAACACTGAAACGAATATGGCAAACTCGGCGAAAGCCGGGGCCGCAAAGTCACGGATCTACAGGAGGACCTATGATGGCCGGACTGCCGAAATCGATTCTTGTGTTGTTATCGGCTCTAGTGATAGGCATTGCATTGGCACTCACGGGTTTTGCAGACGGCATTCAGACCGATTCCATCGTTCTTCCTCCTGGAGATGTGCAAACCTCATCCAACGTCTTGCAACCGGTCTTTGACTTGATCGATGCTAACGCCAATGCCGATCCGATCGATAAGGCGAATCTGAAGGCAGATTTCGAGACCGCCGTCGTGACACTGGGCCTACTTGCGCCGGAGCAAGCGATGGCCATGCTTAGCCTTGTGCAGTGGGAGACGCTTCTTGAGCCTAATGCACTCGCAAATGTAGCGGCGGCCATTCAAACGATCCTCGCTGATCTCATCTCGGGAGTACCAATCGGTGATCCAGTGGAGGCACTCCAGCGATTGCTCAACCTCCTTGCCACCCCGGCCGGCACGCTCAATGCCATTAGAAACGCGGGAGCATCCGATGAAATTCTAGCCGAGGTTGCGAGCCTGGTAGCAGACGGCGTTCCACCAGGCATCCTCGTTCGGATAACAAAACAGGGCCTAAGAGACGGGCTTTCCACCGAGGAAAGTTCTTCGCAACTGGATGCGTTGGCTGCCGCTGTGGCTGAGGGTGAAGACGTGTCGTGGGGCCAGATCGCCAACGAGGTTACAGAAAAGGGCAACAGCAAACATCAGGAGCAAGAGCAGAGCGAGAGCGTCGAAGGGAGCGCCGCGGCAGGGCAAGAAGCAAGCGAACGCGGCAATGAAACGAAAGCCCCGGATCGCGACAAGAACGACGGGAATGAGAAGGACAGAGACTCAACGCGCGTAGAACAAGGCCATGGCTCAGAGCAACTGGATACGGTGGCCGCCTCTTCGGCTCAAGGCGAAGACGGGGCGCGAGGCCGGATCGCCAACGAGGTTACAGAGAAGGGCAACAGCAAACATCAGGAGCAGGAACAAGAAGAATACGAGGCTACAGGGAGTAGCGAAGAGCCTGAACAGCAAGAGACCGGGACTATCGAGAGCAGCGAAGAACCTGAACAGGTAGATGGCGAAGCATCTGAGCAGGATGAGATCGTAGAGCCGGAACAGGAAGAAACTGAACACGGAAGAGGGAATGACAAGAAGGACGACAGCCCAAGCACGGACGACAAGAAGGACAAAGACAAGTAGCCGGCTAACCGGACCTCCTCCGGGTGGAGAGGGAAGCAGCCAGCGGGCCTCACTTACGCATGAGGCCCTCGTCTTTTCTTACGTCTGGTAATCGCTTCCCGAGACAATCAGCATTCATACCCCTCGACTTCGTCTGGAGTAAATGCAACGCCCAATCCAAGGGCGATGCGATTGACGAAATTGAAGTAACTGTCAATGAGATTGACCGTCAGAATATCCTCATCGGCAAGTTGTTTTTCCGAAGTCGCTCGACATCGGTCTCGGTCATGGCATGCGGCGTTGTCGTGAGCTTGGAAGCATAGTCGAGCGCGGCTTCCA
>DAOVHV010000071.1 GCA_030671645.1 bacterium
CCTGCCCGCGTCCGCGGATGAGGATCTTGTCGTCGTACGACATCTTCTCCTTGACCTCTCGCGGGAACTCCACCACCACGTGTTCGGAACCGCCGTGATGCCCAACGGCATAACCGGTACTGCCCTTGGCGTCACCGGAGATCAGCGTGGCCAGATTGCCCGCACAGGCGTAGAGCTGTAGCGAAATATTGGGGTGCTCGAAAGGCTTCTTGGTGTTGGCAGTGCAACTAACGCTGGGCTCCACATGATCGCCCGCCCACCCAAAAGCCGAATCGCCGACGGCAACGTTGACGGAGATGCCTCCGTAACTGGGCAGTATGAAGGGAGCGCCTTCATGATCGACGCTCCAACGGGCGCGCGTTCTAGGGGGACCGGCCTTGCATTGCAGCAGGAATTCTACGACTCGATCTGTATTGGTCTTAAGCATCATGCCTCCAAGGAAGGTTCAGATTGTCCATGATTGTATCGTGGGGCTCGGATTGTTTCTTGTGAAACTGAGAAGTCCTGCGTAGGCTTCTATAGCGCCAGCGTCAGCGTCAGCGAGAACTTCAAAGAATGAGGTGGTCCGAATGGTGAGCAGCCTGTACGAGCGAATCTACGAAGCTGTCATGCGAATCCCCCAAGGAACTGTTTCCACCTATGGCCAAATCGCGGGAATGGCGGGAATCCCACGTGGTGCTCGGCAAGTGGGATACGCGATGGCGGCGCTGGGACGAGGCCGTCCCCGTCCGGAAGTGCCGTGGCATCGCGTTGTCAACGCCAAAGGAGAATCGAGCATCGGCGAAGAGCAGATCACCCGATTGGAAGCCGAAGGTGTACAATTTGACGAGAACGGACGCATCGATCTCAAGGTCTTCGGCTGGGACGGATTGGAGGAACTATGAAGGGTCGGCGACTTGCGCTGTTGCTCATGGGAATTCTGGCTGTTGCCTTGACCGGCTGTTTCGGCCCCATCGAACGTCCGGTGGCCGATTTCACGTGGTGCCCCAATGGATTTGCCGGCGATCTCGATTATCAATTCTCATCCACTTCCACAACGGTTCCCGGCCATTGGATCGAATCGATGGTGTGGGAGTTCGACGATGGAACCCCCCCAGATGCGGCGTGGGACGCCTGGCACAGGTTTGAAGAGTCCGAGACCTATCATGTGACCTTGACCGTGACGGATTCGCGAGGCGTCTCCGGAACGGTGACCAAAGAAGTCCCCGTGTTCCTGGTGGCCGAGATCTATCCCAATTGGCACTTTACCTTGGGCTGGCCGATCAGGATTACAGGCATCGTGGCCAATCGAGCCGAGGTAAGGCTGAACTCCGTAGTAGTCCGGGCTAAGTTCTATGACGTCGACGGTGTGCGACTGACTGACGGCACCGTGACCCTTACCGACATGGAGCCGGGGGAGAAAGTGGCCTTCACTGTGGATGCAGCCGAATACTCGGCGCGCATCTTCCACGCAACCGTCGAGATCGATTCCTTTGTCGCCGATTGTCGCAATCCGTGGTTCATCCCTGTTGCCGAGTATGGGACTGAATGACGGTAATCGCAGATCTGCATATTCATTCGAAGTATTCGAATTCGACCAGTCCCCAGATGGAGCTGCCGACGCTGTCCCATTGGGCGAAACGCAAAGGCATCGATTTGCTGGGCACGGGCGATTGCACGCATCCTGAATGGCTGAAGACGCTGTCCGCCAATCTGAGGGAAGAGAATCCCGGTATCTACAGCTATGGTGGCGCCTCCTTCATGCTGACCGGAGAAGTCAGCCTCGTGTGGAAGCATGACGATCGTGGACGGCGCATTCATCTGGTATTGCTCACACCTTCGCTCGAAGACGCCGCTCGGATCAATCAGGCCTTGTCGCCTCGAGGAAACCTGGTCTATGACGGACGGCCCATGCTCGGACTGTCCGCTCGCGACTTCTGTGAAATCGTGTGGGAGCAGTCGCCGGACACACTTCTGATCCCCGCCCATGTCTGGACGCCGTGGTACGCTGTATTCGGTGCCAAGAGCGGGTTCGATTCCTTGGAAGAGTGCTTCGGCGAATTCACCGGTCGCATCTACGCCATTGAGACAGGACTATCCAGCGATCCACCGATGAACCGACGCGTTTCGGCACTGGACCATCTGCGGTTGATTTCGTGTTCCGACGCCCATTCCCCGACCAAGCTGGCGCGTGAAGCCACGTTGTTTGACGTGGCCGACGTGTCTTTCGAGACGATCTCCCGAGCCTTGAAAACGGGTGAGGGTTATGCGGGCACATTCGAGTTCTATCCGCAAGAGGGCAAGTACCACTACGACGGCCACAGAGCTTGTGGCATCTCGTGGTCGCCGGCTCAGACGATGGCGGCAGACAGCAAATGCCCGGTGTGCGGTAAGACACTGACCATCGGTGTGTTGCATCGTGTGCAAGATCTTGCTGACCGAGCTGAGCCCGAGCTTGGCAACGTTCCGTTTCGAAGCCTGATCCCGTTGGCCGAAATCATCTCGCAAGCCATCGGCGTGGGAGTTGGTAGCAAGGCAGTCGCCAAGATCTACGAAGACATGCTCGACCGCCACGGCACCGAGCTGGACATCCTGCTCGAACGATCGCTCGATGACTTGACCGCAGACACACCGGAGCGCGTACTCGAAGGCATCGCCAAGATGCGAACAGGAGACATCGTCATCGAACCCGGCTACGACGGAGTCTACGGCAAAGTCGAGATCCCGTTCCAAGCGTAGTTCGGGGGACACATACCTTATCTCCCAGGTGCAGGGCCTGGTTTTCGCCTCTGCAGCCTGCGTCCGACGATACTCTCAACATGAGTAGTGAAAGACTTGCTACCTAAGGGACGGCCTGTTCTTGTGTGCTGGCGGATTCGATCGAGGTCGATCTCAGGAGTCGTAAGGAACGATTTCCAATTGTCCACCTCGACTAGCGGACCTGGAGCAGTGACAAGGGGATCTGAGTACGTTGCGCCAATGAGCCAGCGAGCGTTTGACCAGGGGTAGATCCAAGCTTCGGAAACCATTCCAGCTCGAACTGGATTCCTAAGGACGTAACGTACAACGGCCAGCACCCTTGAGGGCTCAATGGGACAGGAGAAGAATCGCCCCTGAAAGAGGTATCCTCTCCATTCTTCTCGGAAATTGATCATCCGCGTATAGCACTTGTGTGCTCCTCCGATGCCTTTGGCTAAACTGGACTCATCTCGAGGGATGGCGACAAGATGAACGTGATTGGTCATCAGGCACCAAGCGAGATACTCAACACCATGAGCTCTTCCTTGCTCGGCCAGAAGCTTAAGGTAGGCATCTCGGTCGTTGTCTGAAAAGAAGACGTCCATGCGGCGTACGCCTCGCTGTGTAACATGATGCGGATAACCTGGGACGACAACGCGTGCGATTCTCGGCATGAGCAAAGTTTGTCATAGGAGATCAGAGAATACAAGTAGAACTCGGCAAACGACCGCGGGCCTAGAGATAAAGTATGTGTCCCCCGAACCCTTTCAACCCTTTCAGTGTCCACAGCAATCAGATTGGCGGTTTCGAATGGAGCTTGCACGGGCTGTTGCTCGTCCGTTGACACCAATCGCTACAGAGGACGCTCCCAGGATTCCTGGGTTGGTGCGTATCCGAGGGCGGTCCAGGCTTCGCGGGCGACGTGGTTGTCGGCGTCGAACTCGAACCCGACAGTCGAACAGCCCCGCTCGCAGAGGAACGCGCTGGTCTCAATGTCCAGTTCGCGCAGGATCCCCTGCCGTCGATGTTCCGGGACGACGAACGCGTGCTCTATCAAACCTCGTTGTCCGGATGCCGCTCTGGCGACGAGCATGCCCACCAATTGATCTGACGTTTCGGCGATCAAGACTTGACGATCCCGACCTTCAAGCAACTCGTCGACGCGTGTCGAAACCCGGGATCCCGAGACGGGCGTGTCGGTGCGCTCGGCTTCCATGGAGGTAAACAGATCGACCAACTCGCGATGATCACGGCCGTCGGCGATGCGGATCTGAACTTCGCCCAACGCCTCCTGTGGCTCTCGAAACTCCTCTTCGATCCACTCCACGGCGAAGCGGTTCAGCGCCGTTGCGTCAAACAGATAGCTCGCCGCGGCTCCTACACGACCGACGACTCCGTGTCCTTCTTGGAGGTGTTGGCGGGCGATCGCCTCAAACAGGTCGACGGAACCACGCCAGGGCAAACACCCGGTGGTGTCGAACTCCTCGATGCTGATCCATTCCTTCTGTCCGTTGTGGAGCATGGGTGCCATGTAGCGCGCGATTCGCTTGTCCGGAACATCAGCCAGATGCTCGGCATGATGGAGTAGGGTCAGGGTCGACAGCGGTGCTCCCAACAGCAGCACCTTGCCGTTGTGCTGGCAGAGCTTGGCCAGCGGAGATCCTTCACCCATCCCGTATTGCAGTGGGTGATCGCGCGTCAATTCGTCGGCGAGGCGTCCGACGGCGACAAACGAGCTGTCAGGATGTTGACTTCGCCGCGCACCGGGCCAGGTGCGCAGGTACTCGGTGAGGATGCTCCACGCGTGCATCGCGTGTGAGGTGACGGGATCGTAGGGCGGCCAAAGCGCAAGAATTGCCGGCGGAATCTGTGGTGCATTGACCAGGAGGTCATACGGTGAGCCTTCCCAGCCTACGTACATCATCAATGTCCCGTCTGCGCCGATCGCATCTAGGACACCGCCGAGCACCTCGCTTGGTCCGCCGGCGATCCAACCGATCGATCCGACCGATGCATGCAACATCACCGTGTCTCCTGGCGACACACCAAGTTCCTTGACCTGCAAAGCGATCTGTCCCCGGGTGACCAATCCGGGCGAGTGGGTCATCGAGCAACATCTTCGCGCCATGCCTATCCTCCTTCGTCCCGCTGCCCTGATGGTAGCATGTGAGCGCGGTCGAGGTCTTCCAGCCAACACGAAGAAGAGGGGACAGGCTACTTTTTTGCATTGCTACTTATTCGAGAGGGTTAAAAGTAGCTTGTCCCCTAATCAGGCGTCCATCTCTGACGGCCTTGATTGAAGCGAATAGCGTTGCGAGCAGATTCGTCTCGAATACCGTAGTGGGCAGAAGCAGCGATTTGTGATGCCCTATGCCTGACAGGCAGGAGTAGACAAAGTATACTAATGCGTGTATGGTAGTCAGCGTAGAAAATAGAGGAGGCAAGATGCCTAGCTACACATTGTCCACGAAGGTTCCAGGCGAGCTGCGAAAGACTATCGATGACATTGCCGCTATTGAAGAGCGACCGGCAAGCAGTGTTGTACGGCTAGCCATTGAATCCTACGTGCGAACCTATTTTGAGCTGCACCCTCAATTCAAGGCCGACATTCATGAGAGCAGGGATGCTATCAAGAACGGTGATGTTGAGGATTATAAATTCGGGTAGCATGGAACATGCCATTCGCACTGAAGACATCGTCCAAGTTCAATAGAACTGCGAAGAAGTTTCCTGACAAGCTCAAAGCCGCCCTTGATGACGAAGTGAGAATCATCAGCGAGAACCCGGAGATTGGGGCAATGAAGAAAGGCGATCTTGCAGGCATCCGCGTTCATAAATTCGGATTCTATGGGAGGTTGTATTTGCTCGCCTATGAGGTTTCTACTGCCGACGAGATAATATTCATCCACGCTCTTGGAGGGCACGAGAACTTCTACAGAGACCTCAAGCAGTACCTGAAATCCTAGCTAACAATGTCTAGAACGAGCTCAACGCAATCTGAATGACACGCTGCCCATGGCAATCGCGGACAAACCCGCGAGCCTATTCCCTTCAGGAAATGTCCCCGATGGGGACTTTGTCCTGTAGAAATCGAGCGCAGAATATGGCACACTTCAAACGATGTACGAAATGCTATGAGTGAGGTCTGCCATGCCCCGAACAATTTTGCATCTCGATATGGACTCCTATTTTGCCTCTGTCGAGCAGCAGGCAAATCCAAGCTTGCGCGGCCTCCCCATTGGAATTACCGGGAAACCGATCGAGAGCACGATCATTGTCACGGCTTCGCGAGAGGGAAAAAA
>DAOVHV010000081.1 GCA_030671645.1 bacterium
CCCGCGCAACGGCTGGTTGAGTTCCTCGCCGCGACGGATGCGCAAGAGATACCTGCTGAGCGCTCGTGCGCACGAGCCGCTCCCGCCAACCTTCATGCGCTCCTCCCTCCCATAATCATCGATACTCTCCACCGCGCCATTCCCCGTATGCTTCGCGAATTGAACAACGTGCGCATGGAGGAAGTCCTCGTCTATGCCACTGAGACTCGAAGTTCGAGCCCGGTTCGCATCGTCCGGAATCCCGCAACCGGCCAGTCGCTCGGAGTAGGCGGTCTGTATCCGATTGGCGAAGGGTCGGGGTATGCCGGAGGGATTGTCAGCTCCGCTCTCGACGGCATGAACGCCGCAACGTGCTGGTTGACGGGCAACGGGTAGGGAGAGCCCTCTGTGGCCCGGTTACGTGCGCCCATCAGAGTTCGTTATCAGCGTCACGTGAACAGACGGCTCGCCGAATGGACGGCAACAAGAAATCACACCGTGCAAAGAAAGCTCAGACTGCCTTCATCCTGTTCGTGTGATTGCAGCAGTCATCGCCACTCATGAGTGTCCAAGTTCGTGAGAACTCAATGGCCGAATTGACCGTGACAGAACCCATGATGACAGAGCGAGGGAGGCTGCCATTGTATTTCGTGCGGAGAGCCTTTGCCGCGAGATCAGTCTGTCATCGTTTATCATAGGAGTAACCTGCCGTTTGTGCACGCTCAACCTGCTTGTGTTATGGATTACAGACAATCCTTGCTCAAATCTGTACCCTGTGGCGATGCAAGCAGACGAACACATGTATGAGCGTATGTTCACGCATTGATGAGGTTGTCAGCTTGCGAAAGAAGAGAAGGTAGATGTTGGCTCGGTCTCGACAAGGGTAAACCACGCGAAAGCGTGGGACACAAAGCCACAGGCCCTAACGGAATCTCCGCGGGTAGCTAGGCTGCCGAAGGACAGATGAGAGACATGAAACAGGTCGTGAATCAAAGGGATCTGCCGGATAGGCAGGCTTCTCAATACGACACCAACGAGCATGCAAGTGAGGTTCCCGTCCCCATTCTTATTATTGGCGATGCTCCTCTTTGCACTCCTCTCAACTCTCTCAGCACACAGGGCATAGTCCCTGCTCGGCCTCTTGTCAGCTAGCAAGTCTTCAGGTGTTGTGGTTCGCGCCAACTTGAAGAAAGGTGGCGATGACATGAGGGGAAACCGAGTCGCGGTCTGACAGAGAGGGAGGTACGCATGGACGGAGCGGGCTTGAGTCCAAGACTTATGTCCGAACGGAAAGACAGCCACGTAATTCGCCTCCGTAGTGCCGGATCATGCAGATCCAATTGGGAGGCATTTGAAGGGAGTTGACATGTATCGTTGGATGAATATGAAAGCACTGATTGTCCTCCTTGTGTTGGTCTGTGTCCCACTAGTCGTACTCGCTGAGAGTGAGACGAACCTCGGGATCACAGTTGAGGCACCCGCCTCCGGCGGGGGGGCACTCATCGAGAGTACGGACGTCGCCGACCTTGATCTGGTCGTGAGTCCGGACACGCCCTCTGCCTCAGCAATCGTGACGTTACTGGTTCACGTGGACCAAGCAGTGACAAATATCAACATCGGGGCCGAGATCTCCAACAAGAGTTCGTTGAAGATCAAGTGGTACAATCTACTGGAGAACGGCCATCTGTTCATCGGAGGAAGCTCCGGAGGCCCTGCTGGACAGGGCAACTCATGGCAATTCGGAACGGTTTGGCAGTTTTCCGGAGAGCCCGCGGGCACGGGTGTCTCAGCTGGGGATTACGAGATCGAAATCCCCATTGTGTTGGATCTGACAGCCGGAGGCACAGTCAACCCGAGGGACATCCCGGAGGGATCGACAAACGGAAAGGCAACCATCATCTGGACGATCACCGTAGGAACCCTATAGCGGTGGAACCACGTCCGGAGCTGATTCAGTAGACGCTCAACAGAGAGCCCACTGGGGAGGTCCCGAAACGGACCTCCCCAGTACATCCTCGTCTAAGGGAAGCATCATGGCTCGTTCGGGATGGGAAGGAGTGGTAGTGATGAAGGCAACAAGGGCACCATGGACACGCACCCTACCCCTGCTGATCCTGCTGATTTCAAGCGCTAGTTTCTGTGTCTTTGGAATAGGGATCCAGCCCAATCGCATCGATACGATCATTCCGTACGGAGAAACAGAGATCATCGAAGTCACTGTAACGAACCCCGGAGATGATCCCCTGCAGGTCGATGTCTCTCTCGTGGGACTTGATATGACCCAAAGCGGCGCACTCCTCTGGCTCGGAAACGACGGAAGAGATGCTGCTGGGAACTTCTATCCCTACGCGAACATCAGCCCCTACGTCGCCGTCGAGCCCAATAGTTTCACCGTTGAACCCCATTCAGAGGTTACGATTCTGGTCCAAGTTCGCACGCCAGATGCATATCAGGAAGAAGAGATGGCCGGATGTGTCGGAGCCCTTTGGTTCGACGTAGTCAACGCGGCAGCTGATTCCGAAGGGTCGTCCCCGTTTAACACCGTCTTCCGCTTGATCACGTTTGTACTCATCCGGTTTGATGGTGGCCAGCATCGCGCAGCCGAGTTGACCAGGCTTCCTGTCTATCAGGACAAGGAGTTGGACATTCATTTCCCCGTTCTGTTCAGCAATCAAGGCAACGTCCACGTTTCGCCCTCGGGGCATGTTGTCATCCGCGAAGCTGAATCCGGAGAGATTGTCGATGTTATTGGACTCACTGAGGGAACGGCTCTTCCACAACGCCCGCGCGAATACGAGGCCATTTGGAGAAGCTCCTCCCAGCGCCAGGGAAGGTTCATTGCAGAATTTAGCGTGACATACGGCAGTGACTCTCCTGATCTGACGGCCTCCGTCTTGATCGTGGTAGACGACGGAGAGCTTGTACCAGAGCAGGACTAGCTCCACCACGAGCCACACCGCCAGGATGGAGGCTGGCCTCCCTATTGTGTTTCTTCTCTTCGGAGGACGCATTCTGCAATCGGGCTCATCCTAGACTATCCCAAACTTAGTGTGTCGTCGTTGCCTTAATAGCCGACTACGTCGCCTCTCCCAGCGCGCGAACCGTGCTGAAGACGTGGGGTCCTGCTGCGCGAAGCCTCTCTTCGCTCTGATGCCCACAGGCGACAAGCGCGGCGGCTGTGCCGAGCTTTTCGGCAACTTCGGCGTCGTGATCGGTGTCGCCGATGAGCAACGCCGTGCTGGGATCGATTCCGAAATCCCGAAGCAGATCGTGTCCCCGAGAGAACTTGGAATCCCCTTCCAAATGAGCAAGACCGTAGACGCCCTCGAAGTAGCCGCCAATCCCAAGATGTTCGATCATGGATCCCAACATCTCTTCCTCCATTGCGGACAGAACGAATTGCCGTAGCTTGATCGACTTGAATCGCTGCAACGTCTCGATCACTCCGTCATGAAGAGAACAGTTCTTCAAGCCAGGACTGTAGGTGGCAAAGAAATCAGCGGACAAGTCAGCCATGGATTCCGTCTCGAGATCGAATCCAACCCGGCGATAATAGTCTTCCACCGGGAAGCTGAAGACTTCGCGATAGGCGACCAGCGTCAGTATCGGCAATTCCCGCTTTGCCAATTGCACGTTGACTGAGTGGACGACGTGATCGAGGTCATCAATCAATGTCCCGTTGAAATCCCAGATCACGGATTCAAGCTCTCGACCAATCAGCATGGCAATGATCCTCCTCAGGATGGTCACATGGTCGCGGAAACAACTTGTCAACGCACGCCGACGATGCCCGACACCATCGCCAAGCTGGCCACCCTCAACATGGACGGACAAGACATGGGTATGCAGACGTTCTTTGAATCCGTCGAGTTCAACCATCTCATTAATCAGTACGAGATGAGCCGAGACCTCCAGCTAGTTCGATGGGAACTCGTTTCCCATCCTGGGAACCGATGCATCCGCGGGTACACTAACGCAACATGCGATATCAACGCTATGGCAAGATTTCAGCAACCATCTACCGTTGGCTCATTGATCCGCTCTTGCGGCCCTTGAGACCGAGGATCGCTCGCTTGTGTCGAAAGCATGGCATGAATAACGTATTGGACATCGCGACAGCAACGGGCGCCCAGTGCCGAACGCTCGGTGCCGCCGGGATTCATGCCGTCGGCCTTGACCTATCGGAGGCAATGATTGCTGCCGCCAGGAATCGCCCCGCAACGAACGTAGAGTACGTGGCCGGTTCGGCGTTCGAGTTGCCCTTTGCGGACGCGGCTTTCGACGCAGCGTTGCTGATCCTGGCACTGCATGAGCACTCCGAGGAAGAACGTACAAGGATGCTGGTGGAGGCGCTTCGCGTTATCAAGCACAACGGATATCTCATGCTTGCCGAGTATTCGAAGCCGGCCAAGGCGCGTATCCACATGCCTTGGCGTCTCATCCAGCTTATCGAGAACTTGGCTGGACCGGAGCATAGAGCAGGATTTTGCCAGTTCATCGCAACCGATGGATTGCGTGGACTCCTTCGGCGGCACGATCTCCAACCGATCGAGATCGTACATTCACACTTCAACACTCTAATGATCGCCGTCGTTCAAACGCACCACAGCCTTGAATCTTCGACACAAGGTGAAGTAGCGTAGAGACAACCGCACGATGAACCAGTCGAGGCAGCTCATGACGAAGACAACTCAGGAGACCAAAGCATCTATCTGGAAACGCTTGTTCGTTGAGCGATCCGATGCGATTGATCGATGGGCCGATCCTCGCCCTTTCTTCACAGCATCCAGCATCACCGGACTTATGTTGGCAATCGGAGGCTGGGTTCTTGCTTCCACGGTTACTACGTGGCTCGTTCTCGTGTGCGCCATCGCCGCCATCGTCTTCGGCTTACTCGGCGTGCGTTCTAAGCTTCGCTCTCTCGGTGTTATCGGCTTTGTGATGGGCATGTTCTTACTTCCCAGCGCCATCTCGACCCTGATTCGCATGCTCGGCTCCTAAAGCACAGGATTCTGGGACGCCTGCATGAAGAAGCCGAGGCCGGATTGAGAGGTTTCGCATATCAGCTTCGCCAATCATCGCTGGAATTCGACCTCACGCCACAAGATCTCTGGGGTGAACGGGAACTCGCTGTTTCGTGCAAGTTCCCATTCTCCCAAGCAATTCAATGCGTCCCACTTCTTCGCCCGGAGAATGCATCGCATTCTCCCAAGCAACTCAATGCGCAGTGTTGAGTTGCCGTTGCCATTGACAAAAACACCCGATCCGTGCTAGAAAGATAAGCCTGAATTGTATTTGAGCGAATCATCAAAGGAGGATATCGGGATGGATCGTTTTCTGCGCATAGATATGACAGCTCGCACGGCCACATTTGAACCGGTGCCGGACAAGTACAAGGGAAGGGCGGGTCGGTGGTTGACGTCATCGATCGTGCACGACGAAGTACCCGCCACTTGTCACCCGCTGGGACCGAACAACAAGCTGGTGTTCTCTCCCGGTATCTTGACGGGAACGGCGTCTCCGACGTCCTCGCGCCTCTCGGTCGGTGGAAAGTCACCGCTTACCGGCGGCATCA
>DAOVHV010000157.1 GCA_030671645.1 bacterium
AACGGTGACGGTCTTGAGACGACCCAAATCTACCTTCGCAACATGGGGACGGCCGACGGAGACGAGATCGACAAGATCGTTGTGAAATCGGGAACGACCACGCTTCTTACTCTGGACAACACCGATAATCCGGACGTCATTGCGGATATTCAGGATTTCCGCACCGGCCGATGGTACCCCCTCGATGCGCCTCACGTTGTTGCTGACGATGGTGAGCCGGTCTACAAGATCTACTACACGATCGGCGCGCCGGACGACGGGCATACGCTCCGTCCGGCCGTGCGCCTGCGGGCTAAGGAACCGGCTGCCGGCACGGAGTACACGAGCGACGAAGTGACTTACCCGACCAATCTCGGACTGTACGAGCCAGGATTTGAATTCATCGAAAACGCGACCCCACCCGAGGGCGGGACTGCCTACTCAGGACAGCGGCTTCTGGCCCAGACGATCCGCGTGGAGGATCGGGATGAAGACGACGATGACGTCGCCGTCCATCCGGTCGTGGTGAAAAACCTGGGCACGGCCTCCGGAAATCCGGACATCACCAAGATCGAAGTCTGGCGCCGCGATGCGGAAGATGGAGTTGCGGTCAAACTCGGAGAGACGACCGACCTCACCGGTCTGCGGACCGGCGGTGCCCGGATCGACCTGACGCATGACAACATCGTTCACGATGCTGTCGGCGGTGCCGTCGCCTGGTTGGATATCTACCTGACGATCGCCGAGCCGGAAGTGATGATCGAGGGGCGCACGATTCAGCTCGAAACCCGCGTCCTGCACACCGAGAAGGCTGCCAGCTTTGACAAGATGGCGACCAGTAATCAGTGGGTGCTCGAAACCAACAATCGCCCGGTTCCAAACTTCACGTTCGCAGAAGCTACAAGCGGCACAGCGTCTATCGGTCCGAAGGCCGACTTCACCTACGAGCAGACGATTCAGTTCACCGGTACGGCAACCGATCCCGATGGCGACGCGATTGCATCGTGGAGCTGGGCATTCGGCGACGGCAACACGTCCACCGAACAGAATCCGACCCATCGCTATCCCAACGGCGGAACGTTCACCGTAACATTGACGGTGACTGACGCCCGTGGAGTAACCGGTTCGGTAAGTAAGACGATCGAGGTCGAGGGGCCGCCGAACGTGGCTCCGGTGATCGACGAGATCACGGCCGATCCCGATAATCCGGCAGTCGGTGTCAACGTCGACTTCGAAGCCGAAATCACGGATCCGGATCAACCTACAGGCACGGCGTTCACCTATCTGTGGGACTTCGGTGACGATGAGACAAGCACGGTGGCGAGTCCGCTTCATAGCTACGACGAAGCCGGTGTCTTTACTGTCACCCTAACGGTCACGGATGCCCAAGCTGCGACGGACACGGAAACCTTCGAGATCTCGGTTGGGAATGACCCACCGGTGATCGGTGGCCTGACTGCGAGTCCCACGACGCCGAAGACAGGCGATGAGGTTCAGTTCGAGGCAACCGGTGTGACAGATCCGGACGATGATGATATCGTCGAGTACCGGTGGGTCTTCGGTGATGGAACCACTAAAGCTACTACGACAGCTACGACTACCCACATCTACGGTGCTCCTGGGACGTACACCGTAACCCTGGTGGTTGAGGACGAGCGCGGTGGAGTAAGTTCCGAGAAAGAGGTTACTCTCACCGTTGAAGGCCCGACGCGCGTTGTGATGTGGGCCTACCCCAATCCCGCGGGGACAACGGCGACCATCAACTACTTCTTGCCGGAGGATGCAACTGCTCCGGAATTGTGGATCTTCGATCTGAATCGAAACCAGATCCTGCGCCAGACATTGGCTGCTGGAGATACGGAATTCGAATGGGATCTTCTGAATGGTGCCGGAACAGCCGTGTCCAACGGGTTGTATTTCTGCATGATCACGGCAACGAGCGCCGCCGATCGGCCGATCACCTCTGCGGTGTTCCGATTGCTGGTCGTACGATAGGGAGGGAGTCATCGTGAAGCGTTATAAGAACCTTGTACTGGTGGCGATCCTCGGACTGGGGATCGGGGTATCGGTAGGGGCTCAACAGGCATCGACTGTGTTTGACATCGAACCTGGCGTGAGCATGCTGGGTGCTGGTGCCGCGGGTATTTCAGTTGCCAATGGAGCGGAAACCTTGTACTACAATCCGGCTACGTTGGCGGCTTTGCCCGGGATCAGCTTCAGCTCCTTCTACGCCTCCTACCTCGGATTGGCCAACTACTCGGCCCTTTCGTTGACGTTCCGAAACTGGGGATTTGCGGCTTTGTTGCTTGATTCCGGCGGAATCGACGGATACGACGCGGATGGGAATGCAACGGAGACGCTTGCCTACAAGAACACGGGCATCCTGTTCGGTGTGGGAATCGATCCCAGCATATTCCCCTTCATCCCGGACCTGGCGTTCGACTTCTCGCTGGGAATGCGCATCAAATATCTGTCGGTTCAAATTGCCGAGGAAACAGGAACGGGATTCGCGATTGATCTCGGATTCCGTACGACGATGCCTGACATGAATCTGGGGCCGCTTTCCGTGACGGACCTGGCGTTCGGAGCCACCGCCGTCAACCTGTTCGGCGGTATCTCCTACGACGCGGAACGCGATAGCTTCTTGATGGACCTTAAGCTGGGAGCTTCGGCACGATTGGCCAAGACCTTCTTCCTGGCTCTCGACCTTCATCTCGGCGGATCGGCACAGTTGGGCTTGGTGTATTCACCGGTTCCAACGCTCGATCTACGACTGGGCGTCATCTCGAGAGGGACGGTGTCGTTGACTGCCGGTGTTGGGGTCAATGTCGAGGGGCTCCTGATCGATTATGCGTTTGCCAGTCATCGTATGGGTGGTACGCATCGCGTGTCCTTGACACTCGATTTCTCCAGCCTCGATATCGGAGCCATCAGCAGTTCTCTACGAAGGATTCTGCCCTAGACGATAGAACGGAATGAAGAATGGACTCCCAACGAGCGGGAGAGCTTCGGCTCTCCCGTTTGCTTTGGGGCTAGGAGAGATCTTCTGTTTCCGTTCCCCCCCATTTCAACGCCTTCTTGGCGTCCTTTGCGCCTTTGCGAGATACAATCTATCTTCTCTCGCCCGCTCGTTATCACTCGCTCAAGCCGCAGAGATCGCAGAGGAAAGCCAACAACTGCAATGAAATGCGGTGGAAGGCCAGAAACTGCAAGCCAATAGATTGGGGGGTTGACCCTTCGTTTCATCCTGCTGTTCTCAGCGTCCAACGCGGATGTTTGGCGACCTCGCCAAACTCCAACGAGCTGAGGTCCGAAGGCCTCAGCTCGCACGCTCAGCCCGCTCGTTATCACTCGCTCAAGCCGCAAGGATTGCTAAGAAGAGCCAGTTCTCATTTCTATTGTTTCTTGGTTCTTTCCCTCTTCATGCTGTCCTCTGCGTCTTGGCGTTCTTTGCGCCTTTGCGAGAGATGGGTTTCCTAGCTGTTCGTCATCACTCGCTCAAGCCGCAGAGATCGCGGAGGGAAGACAAGAACAATCACAAGAATGCAGTGAAAAAAGG
>DAOVHV010000100.1 GCA_030671645.1 bacterium
AGAGAACGGCATGTATCGGATCGAGAACTCCAGTACGAATATCGTTCCGTTAAGCGGCGTCAATGTTTCATTCTTCGGAATTCCGCTGCATGGGTTGGGTTTTCGCGTTCCGACCAGTTCAGGAGGTACCGTGGACTTGTCACCTCTGTCGGCGGTGGATAGCGAGATCCTCGAGCCGGATCGCGAATATGTGTTGCCGGACGGAGGCTTCCTCGTTGTCGGAGACGCCGGAACCATCGCCGGACTCGATGTCGTGTTTGCGACGTATACGCACGCTGACTTCGCCAACGTACGCATCAATCTCGCCATGCCTACGGATCTCGCCATCCGGAATCTTCTCCCCCTGTTCCCGTTCTTGCAGCTCGAATACGAATCCGATGAGCTGCCGGAAGAGGGTGCGGCCCAGGACTTTCGAAGAATGAGGAGCTTCAGCCAGATCGAGCTGATCGAATTCATCTATGAGCCGTAGGAGGCCATCGTGCTGGTATTGAATGACGTACACAAGACGTACCAAATGGGAGAAACGCAGGTTCTCGCTTTGCGTGGCGTGAGCCTTGAGCTTCCTCCGGCGCAACTCTCTGTCATCATGGGACATTCGGGATCCGGGAAGTCCACATTGATGCACTTGGCCGGGTGTCTCGATGTACCCACCTCCGGATCGGTTGAATATGGAGGACTGGATCTGACGACGCTTTCGTCACGAGAGCGGGCCGATTTCCGGTCCTCCGAAGTCGGATTCGTGTTTCAGAAATACAACCTGGTCGGGAATCTCACTGCGCTGGAAAACGTGGCCCTACCGCTGTTGCTGAGGAACGCGACGACCAAGCAGGCTCATGCTCGTGCCAGGGAGGCGCTGGATTTGGTCGGGTTGCAGGATCGGACGACCCATCGCCCCGCCAAGCTATCCGGGGGGGAACAACAACGCGTGGCCATTGCCCGGGCTCTCGTCAACGATCCGACGATGATCTTGGCAGACGAGCCAACCGGGAACCTGGACACAGTGACAGGAGATCGCATCCTTGAACTCCTGAGCCAATTCAGGGCTGACGACAAGATCGTTCTTGTGGTCACGCATAACCCCGAGATCGCTGAAACGGCGGATCTGGTGGTCTACTTGCGTGATGGCCGGGTTGAATCGCAGCAGTTTCAGGAGGTGGCACGATGAAGCTGAATCTCTTCCGCCTCGCCTTGAAGAATATCCGCAGCCGTCGCACGCGCTCGTGGCTCACGATTCTCGGCGTCCTCGTCGGGGTTACGGCCGTGGTCGCACTACTTTCGATTGGAACCGGCGTACAGGAAGCCGTGTTGCAGCAATTCGAGGACATCGGATACGACATCATCTTGATTTCGCCGATGCACGCCGGTGGCACCGCACCTGGCGCCATGGGCGGGTTCATGCCCGGCTCCACAGCGGATGGGCGATTTGGTGGGCAAATGCCGACACAACCGGACTTCAACAGTAGCTCCCCGGGAACGTTCTCGCCGGAGAATCTTGGTGGATCTTCGTCAGAAGATGAAACCGGTGACGGGCAATTTGATCAGATGCGCGAAGCGTTAGCTCGGACTGCATCCTCAAGTCTTGACACCGAGTTGCTGCTCACCCAAGTTCCGCAGTTGATCGAGGCAGGGACGTTGGGAACACAGATTCAGCCCGTAGACACCGGCACAACCAGCGGGTTCCTCAGAGTTTCGACACCGTCACTCGACTTCCTTGAGGCATTTCCTTCGGTCCTGGGAGGATTCGAAATCGCCAGCGGAAGCTTCTTCACCAACACAACCGAGAATCAAGTCATCGTTGGCGTGCGGTCGGCCGAACTGCTGCGAATGAGTGTCGGAGACAGCATTTCCATCAACAACATCCCCTTCACTGTTATCGGCATCCTCGAAGCAAGCGATCAAAGTTCCGACGAGGATGAAGGCTCCGATAGCGTTCTGAGCGGTCAGGGACTTGCCCAGAATCTTGGGTCAGGAAACTCAGCCGATTTGCTTCTGCGCGGGTTGACAAATACCGACGATTCCCTGTTCGTGCTTCATGAGCGGGCATCAAACGTGCTCGCCGGACGAACCATGTCGGCAGTGACGATCACACGCGTCGAATCGGGTGCCTCCATCAGCGAAACCAAAGACGCCATCAACGTCGCCATCGGACAACAAGATGCGACGGGAACGCCCATCTCGATTCAGGAGGTGGCGGACGAGATACAAGGTACTCTTAGCCTGATCGAGACCGTTCTGGCCAGTATCGCCGCCGTCGCGTTGATCGTAGGAGGCGTCGGACTGATGAACACGATGTACACGTCCGTGCTCGAACGAACCCGGGAAATTGGAATTCTCAAATCCGTTGGCGCGCGTGACGGGCAAGTCATGACGTTGTTCCTGATTGACTCGGGATTGATGGGCTTGATCGGCGGAGTGCTCGGTCTGATCTTGGGGAGCATTCTCAGCTTGCTCGGCACACGTTTGCTCGGTCCGAGCTTGGGTGTCGGCTCGTTCTCCCCCATTATCGATGCCTGGCTTGTGGGCGGCGTACTCGTTTTTTCCTTCGTGCTTGGCGCGCTGTCCGGCGTATGGCCGGCCTGGAGAGCGTCTCGACTCAACCCGGTCGACGCACTCGCCGCGGAGTAATCCACTTCACGTTTTACCTGCTGTAACTTCTTGCCGGGGCGCTCTTACGGGCGTCCCGTTTCTTTCTTGGGCGAAGACCCTTCCCGTATCTCAGCGCCGTCTGTAAATTCGCCAATCAAACATTGGCTGGAGGACTCGATATGAGGTAGAACTAGTCGCTTCAAACTGGGAGGTCTGATGACATGAAGACCACGTTGATTGTGATGTTATCGCTGTGCGTACTAACCTCAGTCGCGTTCGCGGATACAGAGTCCGGTGGACAATACGGTGGTGGCGGAGGTCCGATGCCAACGTTGCTCTTCCTTGACTTGGACGATCTGAACAGCGCCATAACTGATGCCGGTTATCCGCAGATTAACCAAGTTCTGTTCGCCAATGGTGGAGGTGCATACGGAGGAGTCCTCGACGGCATCCGCATCGGCGGCTTTGGCGGCAGCGGCAGCAACTTGTCGGCGTCCGAATCCCGTAGCGTCTCGTTCAACCTGGCATACGGCGGCATGATGATCGAGAAAGCCGTTCAAACCGAAGTCAACTTCACTGTCGTGCTGGGCACAATGCTCGGCTTCGGAAGCCTCGATCTGCGCTTCATCGGCAATCTGCCGGAAACCTTCGAGGATGCGGTAAGCAACCCGTTTGTCTCTTCGATGACCAAGGGTTTCTATGCCCTGCAACCCTATGTCGCATTCGAATCCAAGCCGTTCTCTTGGATGTGGACACGATTCCAGCTGGGGTTCCTGTGGACGCTTGCCGATGACTGGTCCTTCGAAGAAGCCGAGTTTTCGGGGCCGCCGCGCACATTGGGAGGCCTAACGGCCAGCCTGATGATTCGCTTTGGCGGGGGAGAACAGGTTGCTCTAGACGATGTGGAAGCAGCGCTCGATGAACTGGCGGAGGAGTTTGAGGAATTGATCGATTCGGACCCCGACTTGGCGGAACCGTCTCAGGTTGAAGAGGTTGAGGAGCCTGATCCGCAACCAATAGAGACTGAAGATTAGACAGGCGTGTGCAAAGCGCTCTGTGATGATTGGGGTTCGCTGTCGACTCACTCGATTGCGAACCCGGATCGTTCGAGACGTAAGCTCAATCCGGAACCCGGGAACATTCATTCCTCTGTCTTGTAGATCGAGAGTCCACGATCCACAAGGAGGAGCCATGCAACGCCGTGCCAGATCTCGGTTAATTCGAAGAGTCGCTATCACCACTTTATCCATTGCTGGATGTTTTCTGCTGGCCTTCCTGCTAATGGGAGTCACGAATCAGCAGCAAGCCAATCCAGATCAGCCCGTCTTACTGTTCGGTATCGGCGTTCATATCGAACCGTTTGGTGCCCAAGTCAGCCCGATCGCCATCCAGGCAGGGGCAAGACCTAGGGTGCTAGATCCCAATCAGATGGACTACAACCGGCGATCCGATTTCGAACGCCACGTAGAGGATCTGCTTAACCTGGCCGCGACAGTCGAGGAACATGGCGGGCTATTGACGGTTCAAGCTCAGACCGCGTTCACAACATCAGCCATTCGTTTCGAGAACACCATTCTGTCCGACTTCCAGGATAGAGGTCATGAGGTCGGCCTTCACTTCCACGAGAACGTCCACCTCGGCAACGGAGAAGAAGATCTCCCTCCCGATGTGTGGACAGCTGTCATGCAGGAAGAGATCGAACTCATCCATCGTGCCGGCGTGGAGCAGCCGACTCGCTACTGGAGTGGCGGCAATCTATATCCAGAGGTTCTACTCGCTGCGGCTGGGGCCGGTCTGTCCATCAACTCCGATTGGAAGAATCCGAATACCCAATCCACACCGCAGCAGCTCATGGGCATTCATCCTTGGCGGCCGGCCGGCGGTACAAACGGTGAAGACATCGCGTTATTTGCTACTCATGACCCCGATGGATCGATCGTCTTCTTGCCCGGAGGCATCGTCGATCCGGTTGCCTTTGCCAATAAGAATCTGATTAAGGAAAGGGAAGGCCTGGAGGGATGGCTCGATGTCCTCGAGGATGCACTGCTGATGTCGCTGGCAGCGGTCCGTTCAGATCGCGTCAACGTGTTCCACTTCACAGTTCACCCGGGCGAATTCGTTGACGATCCTCAGGCACCGTACGAGATGTTCGCTGATTTCCTGGACGATGTGGTCGATCCGTTGGTCGCAGCCGGCCGAATACAATGGGCAACCTTCTCGCAGATGGCCGATGCTTTCGAAGAATGGGAAGCCGACCATCCCGACGTCGATCCTCGCT
>DAOVHV010000033.1 GCA_030671645.1 bacterium
AGCCCCCGGGCATCATAAGCTAGGTTCTCTATCCACGTCATGTTGCTACCTTCTTCCACAAATCCTCTGCGTTTTTCTCTACCCGGCCGATCTCGGCCTGTGTGAGCCCGGCACCCAAACACACGGCTTGTCGCAATGCTCCCGTTAGCAGATCTTCAGGCGCATGCGCATCGCTGGAAACGACGAGGAATTCAAGAGCTCCAACGTCGCGGGCCAGTGCAACAAGACGGCCGTTTCCCAAGCTGTGGCCCGCACGCGCTGAGATCTCTAGATAGATGCCTCGTTCGGCAGCACGGGCGACGGTTTCCCGGTCGATCACGCCTGGATGGGCCAACAGATCAATATCTGCTTCCATTGCTGCGCGATTGGTTCCTTCGGGCACGGGTTCGACGATGCTCTCACCGTGTACGATGATAAGTCGCGCGCCAAGGCCTCTGGCATTCCGAGCTGTCTCTGCGATGAGGGCTGGGGGAACGTAGGTGATCTCAACGCCCGGCACGATGTGCAGTGACATCTGATCCTGGATTGCGGTCCAGAATCGTAGAATCTTCTCAAGCGTGGAGCGCAGAGTGCCCGGATCCACATGATCCGTGATCCCAAGCACTCGATAGCCTCGTGCTGCCGCTCGCTGCGCCAATTCCGCGGGAACAAGTACCCCATCGCTCAAGAATGTGTGTGTGTGAAGGTCAATCATTGTTGCTCCTTCGTGGATCTCGACGTGAGTGGGAATCGCATGGGAAGTCCCCGTGAAGCCAGGTCGTGTTTGACATCATCGATACGCAGAGTGCCAAAGTGGAAAATGGACGCAGCGAGCGCAGCGTCGGCTTCGCCGCTCGTGAACACTTCGAATAGGTGATCGGTCGAGCCAGCGCCACCAGACGCAATCACTGGAACATTGGTCGCCCGTCGCACAGCACGCGTTAGCTCCAGATCGTAGCCATCTTTCGTGCCGTCTCGATCCATGCTGGTGAGCAGGATCTCTCCGGCTCCAAGATCGGCTGCCTGTTGTGCCCACACTATGACATCCAACCCCGTTGGCGTTCGCCCGCCATCGATGAGGACCTCGAATCCTCCATCGATACGGCGGGCATCGATGGCCAGGACCACACACTGGTTGCCGAATCGCTCGGCAGACTCGGTGAGCAACTGCGGCGTTCGAACTGCAGCTGAGTTCACTGAGACCTTGTCGGCACCAGCCGCAAGCAGCGCTCGGATATCCTCGACACGGCGTACGCCACCTCCCACAGTCAGGGGAATGAACACTTCGGCTTGGACGCGACGAATGACGTCGAGCAGGATCGGACGATTGTCTGATGTGGCGGTGATATCGAGAAGAACGAGTTCATCAGCTCCTTCAGCATCGTAGCGTCGCGCACATGCGACGGGATCGCCCGCGTCGACGAGATCGACGAAGCGTATTCCTTTGACGACGCGGCCACGATCGACATCGAGGCATGGAATGATTCGCTTGGCCAGCATCAGATCCTCCTCGCGGCTTCGATCGCGTCCGGCAGAGTGAATCGGCCCTCGTAGAGCGCCATGCCAACGATGACCGCTTCAACCGAGGTGTCCGCCAAGGTACGAATGTTGTCTAGGCTTCGGATACCGCCGGAAGCGATGACTGGACGATCGACGAGTCGAGCGGCTTCGGTAAGCAGCTCGACATTCGGTCCATTGAGCATTCCATCCCGCGTGACATCGGTGACGATGAACCGCGCTGCACCAGCAGCCGCAAGTTGGCGGATCAGCTTGAGCGGGGACCAGGAACTGGAGGCTGTCCACCCGGAGATGCGCACAACATTGTCTCGTGTGTCAACGGCAATGGCCAATCGGTCCCCATAGGCTGCAATCAGTCGTTGCGTGAGCGCTGGATCAGTCGCTGCGATCGATCCGATCACCACTCGGGCGACGCCTGCATCGAACGCGCGGCGCACGTCCTCCTCGCAGCGCATGCCTCCCCCCAGTTGGATGGGAATGCCGACGGACGAAGCGATCTGCGAAACCACGTCCATCTGCTGTGGCTTGCCGGCGAATGCGCCATCGAGATCAACGACGTGAATCCACGGAGCACCGGCCTCGACCCATGTTCCAGCAACATGGACTGGATCGGTTGAAAAGCCCCTTGCAGTCGTTGCTTCTCCTTGACGAAGCCGGACGACCTCGCGACCTTGCAGATCAATAGCGGGGATAATCAACATGGTATCCTCCCGAAATTGGCGAGCAACTCGAGACCCGCCTGCTGGCTTTTTTCTGGATGAAACTGCACTGCAAACAGGTTGTCCTGTTCGATAGCGGCAGCAAAACTGGCGCCATAATCTGTTGTTCCTGCGACCACAGACGGATTGGCAGGCTCAACGTAGTAGGACTGGACGAAGTAGAAATGTGTCTGGTCCCGTATGCCGGCAAACAAGCGGCTCTTGCGAGGTTGCCCCACGGTATTCCAACCGACGTGAGGAACTCGTACGGTGTCCGGCAATTGCTTAACACGGCCGGCTACCAGGCCGAGACCCCGGTGTTTGCCATGTTCGACACTTGTATCAAACAGAAGCTGAAGACCTAGACAGATGCCGAGGAAGGGGCGCCCTTCATTGATCGCGTGGCGGAGTGGCTCAATCAAGCCGCTTTGCCGCAGGTTGTCCATAGCACGGCCAAAAGCGCCGACTCCAGGCAGAACGATGCGGTCGCAGGCTGAAAAATCGGCTGGCTGTCGAATCCACTGGGAATCGAAACCGACGGTGGCCAGCGCTTTGCGCACGCTCTCCAGGTTTCCCATTCCGTAGTCAACGATGCCGATCATCGGAGCACGCCCTTGCTGGATGGAACTTCTGCGGACGCTCCCTCGTCCCGCATTACGACCTCGGCCAAGGCGCGTCCGACGCCCTTGAAGAGGGCCTCGGCCATGTGGTGGCGGTTGGTGCCTGCAAGCAGAGATGCGTGCAGCGTCAACCGCCCGACTCGTGCGAAGGCGATGAAGAACTCATCGATCAGCTGCGCATCGAACGCTCCAATTCGCCCGTCAAATGGTGTCGCTAGTACGGCCAAACCGCGGCCACTTGCGTCGATGGCGACCTGCACCAAGGACTCGTCCATGGGCAGGAGAATCGAACCATATCTGCGAATGCCCTTTGCCTCTCCGAGAGCACAGTCGAAGGCCTCTCCGAGGGCAATCCCAATGTCTTCTACGGTGTGGTGATCGTCCACTTCGCGGTCGCCTTTTGCAGTGATCGCCAGATCGAACCGACTGTGCCAGGCAAGCAGATCGAGCATGTGATCCAGAAACCCAATCCCCGTGTCAAGCTGCGTGTCTCCTTGTCCATCGAGGTTGAGTTGAAGCTCAACCTCGACTTCGCGTGTGATTCGCTTGATCTTTGCTGTTCGATTCATGTTTTCTCCAGTTCGGTGCGTATGGCCTCGATCAATTGATCGTCTTCTTCCACTGTGCTGACGGTGATTCGGATGGCATCCTGCAACCCGGGGTAGGCGCTGAGATCACGGACATAGATGCCTCGTGATGCGAGACAAGCCGTCAACTCCGCCCCAGACCTCGCGGAGCGCAGACAAACGAAATTGGTCCGAGACGGGAGAATGGTCGTGCCCTCACAGGCCTTCAGTTCAGCGACCAACCGTTGCCGTTCAGTAACGATAGCTGCGTGGTTGGGAACCAACTCGCTGCGATGAGCGAGGGCAACGCGGATCGTCTCTGTTGCCATCACGCCCAGGTTGTAGGGAGTCAGTGTCTTGAGAATTTGCTCAATCAGGGCTGTATGTCCGATGGCGTATCCGATGCGCAATCCTGCACTGCACAGGGCCTTAGAGAACGTTCGAAGGAGGAGCACGTTTGAATACCGCTCGGCAAGCGGCAACGCATCGTCATCCGCGAATTCCACGTAGGCCTCATCGATGACCAGCAGTGCTTCTAGCTGCGTCGCCAACCAATCAACATCAGCAAGATCCATCGATCCCCCCGTCGGGTTGTTCGGTCGACAGAGGAAGACGATACGCGCGCTGTGGACTCGCGCTGCTTTAAGTATCTCAGCCGCGTCGAATCCTAGATCGGGGCGAGGCGGTATCAGGACTGGCGTGCCGTGTGCCAGCCGCATCATTCGCTCGTACATCGAGAATGTTGGCTGGGGAATGACAGCCGTTGACCCCACGTCAATGCATGCTGCGACAACGGCTTGAATCAGCTCGTTGGACCCATTGCCGAAAGCGACATCCATCCCAGCTGGGAGATCCAGAGCTTCTCGCGCACTCTCTCTCAGCGATGTCTGTGCGAGGTCTGGATATCTTCGCCACGCCAAGCGACGGACACGGTCGACGATTTCGTCGCGAAGCGTCTCAGGTAGCTCCAACGGTGCTTCGTTGCGCTGGAGAGCAATCCCTTTGACTGACGAAAGAACGTTGTAGGGCGACATCTGCCGCACATCATCGCGCAAGAACCGCAGGCTATCTGTGGTCATCGTAGGTCCTCCAATCGAATTCGCAGGGCTGCGGCGTGAGCCGTCAGACCCTCGACTTCAGCTAGTGCGATGCCGTCTCTTGCTATAGCACTGAATGCATCCCGTGTTACGCTGACAACGGAGACACGGCGCAAGAAATCGTCCACACCGAGTGCCGAAGCGAACCGGCCCGTTCCGCCGGTTGGCAACACGTGATTAGGGCCGATCCCGTAGTCGCATACGGCTGCGGGGGCGTAGGGGCCGCAGAGGATGACGCCTGCCGATTGAATCCGTAGGACCACGGCAAGAGGATCGGCGACGAAGAGCTCGAGGTGTTCGGGACCGATGCGGTTGATCCAGTCGATGGCTTCCGCCAGATCCTCAGTGACAATGGCGATGCTGTCCGCTAACGCGGCTCGGATCGTTGCAGCGCGATCGAGGGACGGCATCTGTGCCTCGATTTCTGCACTGATCATGGACAACAGTTTCGGTTCTGTGGTGACGATAAGGACGAAGGCATCATCATGTTCGGCTTGTGCAATCAGGTCTGCGGCGATGAGTCGTGGATCAGCTGATGCGTCCGCAAGGATGGCGACCTCACTTGGACCAGCAATCGTGTCGATGCCTACGTCACCGTAGACAAGACGCTTGGCCGCTGCCACATAGGCATTGCCCGGACCTACGATCTTGGCTACTCGGGGGATCGATGGGGTCCCATAGGCTAGGGCAGCAATAGCCTGAGCACCGCCGACACGGTACATCTCGTCGATCCCGCAGAGACGCGCAGCCACAAGAATGGACGGGTCGATTGCTCCGTCCGGCCCAGGCGGTGTTGCAGCCACGATTCGGGGGACACCGGCGATGCGCGCCGGGATGACATTCATCAGTAGGCTGCTTGCATACGGGGCAGCACCACCAGGTACGTAGACGCCCACGGAGTTCATCGGCAGGAACCGTTGTCCGAGCAGGGCGCCATCTGCTGAAACGGTCCACCAATCGTTGCGTTGCTCGTGGCGATGGAACGCTTCGATTCGTTCGGCCACCCGCTGCATGGCAGCCGTTGGCAGGGGATCGATAGTCGCTGATGCGATATCTTCTGGAGCCACACGTAGGTCAGACGCTTTGAGAGCGATGTGATCGAATTGAGCCGTGAAGTCCAGAAGCGTAGCGTCCCCGCCAATCCGGACTGCCTCGACGATGTCCTGCACCCCGATGGTTGCGTTGCTGTCTTGTCTTTGTGACAGCAATGTGTTGAGTCGTTTGGCTGCATCCGGGTCGCGGGGTCTGAGAATCTCTAGCATGGTAGCTCCTTGCTCAAGCGTTCGATGAGGTCGCCGATTTCTTCGCGGCGGATCTTCTGGCTCGCGCGATTCACAATCAGCTGGGCGTGCGTTGTCGTGATTTCAGCGATGGGTTCGAGACCGTTGTCGACCAAGGTGCGGCCTGTCTCGACCAAGTCGACGATCCAGTCGGAAAGTCCCGCATTCGGCGCCAGCTCGACTGAGCCACCCAGCTCGATCATCTCCACCGGAATCCGCTGCTCGGCGAAGAACCGCTCGGCGATTCGTGGATACTTGGTGGCCACACGGCGGCGCGGCCGCCCCGGGAGAATCCCGGTGTTGCCTCCAGGTGCGGCTACGACGATCCGGCACGTCCCGAAGTCGAGAACCAGAGGGCACAGGACATCGCGGTCGGATTCCAATAACACGTCGCCTCCGACGATCCCGATGTCTGCCGCCCCCTGCTCGACGTACGTCGGCACGTCGACTGGCTTGATGAGAAGAAATCGGCATCGGCCATCCGCGGAGTCAAACACCAGCAGACGGCCTCGATCTGACACGGGCGTCAGGCCGATCTTGTCAAACAGCGAGAGTGACGGGCCGAGCAACCGGCCTTTCGAAAGGGCGATCGTCAGCGGCATCATCGTTGGTCTCCCTTCGCGTCGAGTGCCTCATTGGATTCCGATTCAAGCACACGACTGATCCCGTAGGCGGATCGATAGGCGTTCAGCTGGTCTGGTGGAAGGGATGAGACATCGAGCGCGATTCTGTGGCCTTGGGCTCGAAGGGCGCGTGCCTGCATCATGAGTTCCGTCCAACGATTCGCTGGAGAACGAAGAAGGATCGTCTTGATGTCTGCAGTTCCCTTCTCCGCGACCATCGGCGCAATGAGATCGATTTCAAAGGCACAGCCAACAGCGGGCTCAGCCTTGCCGAACTGCTGGACAAGCTCGTCGTATCGTCCCCCACGCAGGATGGGGAACCCGGACGCGGGAACGAACCCCTCGAAACGAATTCCAGTGTAGTACGAGCGGTCGCGAACCTCCGTCAGATCGATGATCACAGGGACCGGCAATTCACTACGGCTGAGTAAAGCGATCAGTTCTTCCAGTTGCTCCAAGGCACGAAGCGCATCTGGGTCACGGGTCAGACGACGTGCCTGATCGAGCACGTCAGTGGATCCGACGAGATCGAGAACAGCGCCCAGTGCGACCGCCGTCTTCCGGGAGACACCTTGATTCGTGAGCACAATAGCCAGGGCCGTCCGGTCGTGCCTGGCGAGGAGATTGCAGACGGTCGTCTTGCCCTCTTCTGTTAGGTTCGAGGAGCGTAGCAGTGCATGGACGAATCCGACGTGTCCTAAGTGGATCTGTGCATCCTTGAGCTGGAGAGCGGCAAGACCTTCGGATGCCAGCGTCACGATCTCTGCATCGGCCAGCGGACCGGATGTCCCGATCAATTCCACGCCCGACTGTCGAATTTCACGTCGGCGATCGCCTGCACGATCGGGTTTGCGAAATGCAGTCCCGCAATAGGATCGCCTGAGCGGACGAATGATTCCTCGTCCCATTGTGGCTGCTTCCTGTGCGACCAGAGAGGTGAAGTCAGGGCGAAGCGACAGCATTCCTCCCGTTTCGTCGGCTACGTTGTATGTCTGGTCAAGATCATACGGACGTCCATCGTTCATGGGTTGAAGTATGTCGAACCGCGCCTCGATGTAGGCCCAGCCTCGAAATAGGCTGCGGAGGACACCCTCTGCAGCCAAGGAGGCTGGGGGGGACGGCGACGTTGGAGAGTTGGCACACAAACTCAGTTCATTCATGGAGTATTCCTTTTCTGGCTCGACGGGTGAAAATGGCAAAGAGAAAGACCTCGGCGAATCGCCGGAGGTCCGTTCAGGCCTAGAGGATTGCCACGCCGAGCGGCGTACAGTCTCTAGGCGATATGATGATGCGCATTGCAGACTTCGACGCGAAGCCTGCAGCAATCAATTACACAAACGCGGGACGTCAGGAACATGCTGGTCAGATTGTTCATGATCCTCCCCGTTTGCATTTAGTGTTGAGCAGATGACTGCTCGCAAGGAACAGCATAGGGGAGGGAAGGGGCTGAGTCAAGAGACAGTCCAATGGCGAGGAAGGCGAGTGGAGATTGAGTACGAGAAAACCGGACACCAAGATGCACAGATCAGCGAACAACCTTCGACATACCAGATCCGGTTCTCATCAGGGATAACGAGCCCGTGAGAGGTTTGAAGGTAGTCCTCTACTGAGAGCCAGCACCTGACATCCCATTTTGAAGGGCCTTTCCTTTGATCGCTGTTCAACAGCCTTGATACCAGCATGAGATCCACTATCACCGCGGAACAGCTAACTGTGCGTTAACCATTGAGCCCCCCAGGCTCCATAGAAAGACGGTAAGTTCTTTCGCGCCTTCCCGAGACGTAAGTACAGGCTTCGAGTCTCGTGTTTCCAGACGACTGCATCCAGGTCCGCCGCTTTCGCCTTTGGCCAGAGACAGTGCATGGGACTCAACGCAGCAATCCGTCGTTGATTTGTTGGCACTGCAATTCGTACG
>DAOVHV010000110.1 GCA_030671645.1 bacterium
ATCAAAGTCATGATGTCGAGCGGCTGTCCGGTGTAGGCCATGATGCCCATGCTAAATGTGACCGTGAGGATGAGGGGAATCGCGGCAATCAAGCCCGCCACCACAGACCCCATAAGAATCATGACCAGGACCGTGACTGCGGCAATGGTCGATGCCAAGCCAACAAGCTGACTCTGCGTCATCTGTGTGAACATGCGATCCATCAACACTGTCGCGCCGATCATGCGTACGCGCATGTCGCCGCCTTCTGGGAAGTGCTCGTCCAAGTACTCTTGGATGACACCGGAAAGGCGAGACACATTGCCTGAAGACTCCATCTTGTACATGCCCATTACCGTTCCAGCACTGAAATCGCCCAGAGCCATATCGCCCAAGGTTCCACCTTGGAACGTGAACAACAGCAACAGCTGCGAAATCATGTTCTGCTGATCGGGGATGACATAGAACGCTGGATCATCAGCATTGAATCGCTCGTTCATTTGCCGGACAAGCATAGTCAGGGAGAACGTCTTGCTGACACCATTGTCGAGCATGAACTCTTCGAGATCGAGCATGGCATTAAGCACTGCCGGATCCTTGAGCCCATCACGGCGGCCTGTGTCGAATTCCACCATGATGTTCATGTCTCCAGAGAAATACTCCGACGTGAAATCGAGTATTTTGACAGCTTCGTGTTCTTTGCCGAGAAACTCCTCATTCGACGTCTCGACACGAAGTCGTGGAATTCCGGCCAGCATGATGCCAAAGATAATCAGCGCTACCACCATGACTGTCTTTCGATGTCCGACGATTACCTTCTCGAATCCCATAAGGACGCGTGTCAGTGGGCGTAGGCCTTTGCTCAAGTCGCGGACTCTCGGCTTCTTGAGAACCGACATGATTGCAGGAATCAGCACGAGCGAGAACAGCATGGCCGCGAGTACGCCAATTGCTGTCACAATGCCGAAGTGCCGTTGTGGAACCATGAACGCTGTCAGAAGCGACAGGAATCCGACGGCCGTGGTGAGCGACGTCATGACGACGGGGCCCTTCATCTCCTGCATCGTGTTAAGGATCGCTTCGCGCTTCGGAAGTCCCTTGACAGTTTCTTCGTTGTATCTGTTGAGCACATGAATGGCGTCCGCAATGCCGATTGCCAGAAGCAAGATAGGTGCGATGAATGACATGGTCGTCATTGGGAATCCAAGCAAAACCATTGCTCCCATAGCAACGATAACCGATAGAAGAACAATCGCGATAGGCAGAAGGATTCCGCGAATCGTCAGGAAGCTCACAAAGAGCAGGGCGACCATGACCAAGATGGCAAGAGGGAAGAGAAGCGCAGTATCTGCCGCCATTTCCTCGCCCATTACTGTATCGAAGTAGGCATCGCCAAAGATGAACAGCTCATCTCTATCTCCTCGATAGGAGTCGACAATGTCAACAATGATTGGTGTGAGTCCGTATTCGTCAGCGCCTACTTCAAGTTCGATGTTGATGAGTGCGGCCTGCCCGCTAGCGCTGATCACGCCGCCAACGAGGTTCTCGTCATCCAGAACGCGGGAACGGAAAATCTCCATATCCTCGGGCGTTGCAGGAGCGACACCGCCAGGTGCTGCCTTGCTCACACTGATCGAGGTTTCGGTACCGACGATCGTCTGAGAGTTCAGGGGAGAGGTGACGCTCTTGATTCCCGGGATTGCCTCGAACGCTTCGGTCATCTGCTCGATCTTGGTGAGGGTCACATCATTGAAGATGGTGTCTTCATTGAACAGCATGACCATAATGCCCCACGATTTGCCGTAACGTTCCTCGGCCTCATCCATCAGAGTGATGATTGGGTCATCATCATCGAGGAACTCGCGGAAGTCTGTTTCTTGCGTCATGTACTGGATCGGGAACGCGAACCCCACAGCTATTACGAGTGTGGCGAGTATCGTCCAGATCGGGTGATCGACAGCAAACTTGATGAGCCTATTCATAGCATCCATCCCTTCGAAACATAGACGGCCCACAGAAATCCGGGCCAGAGATCTTCGGATACGTCGATGGTTTGGCCTGAACCTGCGAAGACCTGATCGACAACATTGGAAACCAAGTCGACAGCGCCGCGGACGAATGGCGACAGTAAATCAAGCCCGTTGCTCACGAGCCAGATACTGACGTTCGTCTTCGTGTCGAGTCCTCGAGGGAGAATCAGGATCAGATCGAACGGATCCTGACCCGGTTCAGGTACTGCCCCGGCCAAAGGGTCATCGTAGTCGGTCTCTACATCGGCCAATCGAACCGACACGTCGAACAATCCCATTTGCCGCAATGCGCCGATGGTACCCGCCACCTTCATCGTTGAGGTGAACGTTTTGGTTTCATCGACCAGCAAAATACGAATGCCCGGTGGCAGCTCTTGCCCTACTGCTATAAGGGTCCATCCAAGCAGCAACGTTCCGATCAGGCAAAGCAGGCCTATTCTTGTTTTCATGAGTATCCCTTTCCTCTGCTCCCTATGACAGTTGGGCGAGTCGTTTCTTCATCAATTCAGGGCGACGCTGCTCCCACCGCTTCGCCATTTCGGGCAGCGACTCCAAGATGAAATCCGAGAAGACCTGCAATTCAATAAGCCTCATCTTCGCCTCGATCGGTTCAGTCTTGAGAAGTGCTAGGCCGTCGTCGACCAGGCTGAGGTGCTGCAGGATGTGCTCGGAGCGAGTGGAGAGCAGATCGTTCCACAGTTGCTCGCGAAGCCGGTAGTAATGGCGGCGATGGCCGGGCAAGCTGATTCGTTCCACGATGCTGAGCCGCATCAGCAGTTGCGTGGTCATACTGATCGAGCCCTTGCTGGCTTGAAGCTGTTCCGCCAATTCTTCGTGAGACAGGTGAGGGGACGTACAGATCATGAGCGCGCCAATTACACGTCCCGCCATGCGGGGGAACCCTTGCTCCTCCATCAAATCCGCCGTGTTCTCGATGAACCGCCGAAGCCGTTTATTGTCAAGATTCATGGGTGCTCCTTCGAACGTGAAGGCGCAGTATACGCCGATCAATGTGTTCAGTCAAGACTGAAATGTGTGAATACTGTGTGTTCTGTTCGCAGCCGGATCTCGCATGGAACCAAGTTCGTAATCTACCTGCGCTTGGCGAGGAACAAAGTGGCCAGCAGCGGACGATCGATGGAGCCTCCGTGCCTATCAATGATGGTTCGGACATCTTCGTACAATCGCCTTTGCGCCGCCTTATTTATAGTGCGGTGATCCGAGAACGTGGCCAGCAGTTTCATATATCGGTCCGTGGTATAGGTTTCAATCCACGGGGTTTCCCAGACAAGGGATTCACCGAACAAGCCGCTGTCACGGATGCTTGTCAGCGTCCTCGCCACGCTCTCCTGAAGCGATCGAGGCGCATCTTGTTCAACTCGCTGGGGGAAGTGATTTCGATACACTGCATCAAGATCGCGATAGATCGGGTCCTTACTACCGGCGAACAGGTTGTAGACAACAGCCAGATGTCCCCCGTCCTTGAGCAACCGATAAATCTTCGGATAGCCAATCTCCAGATCAATCCAATGGAATGCCTGCGCGGACACCGCTAGATCGAATGGGCGTTCATCCGCGATCCATTCCTC
The DNA here is from genome assembly GCA_030671645.1 of bacterium. GTDB lineage: Bacteria > Bipolaricaulota > Bipolaricaulia > UBA7950 > UBA9294 > SPBW01. The sequence goes on from DAOVHV010000110.1 coordinate 3,599, forward strand.
AAACGAGTTATGGATGACCTGGACACGGGAGAAGATCGCCAGATTACGCTCAGCAATCCGGGCCAGGTTTTCGCCCAGTTCGACCGCAACGATCTCGTAACCACGTTCGGCAAGAGGCAGCGTGATCTGGCCTGTCCCACAACCGATTTCCAAGACGCGGGCATTCGCCGGCAGCCGGGTCAGCTCGATCAGCTTGTCGATCAGCTCCGGCGGATACCCGGGCCGCGCCGCGTCATAGGCAACAGCTGCTTGGTCGAACACAACGCGAACGTTTCGGTCGAACATGCAGCCATTGTACTGACTGGCTGCCGGCCCGTGGGTAATTAAGGGGACACAAACCCTATTTCGACCCTATTTCGCAAGAATCAGAGCTTCTCACTATTTCAGGCTGCTTCTTGAGGAATTTGGGTATGCGCCCCCGGAGTTTTCGCTCGTCTAGTACTTCCTTTCTTACGGAACTTCGGCCGTGTAGTCAGAAGAGGACTTAAATCTGAAATGCGGGGTCCGTTCTCTTCGAGGCTATCGCGACGTATCCATGGCCTCTAGACGCCACTGATTCCGGGTGGTATTGAAGCGGATGTCAAAGTGATCACTTCCACAACTGACTGCGTAGCAGAGGTAGACGGTCTCTCCCACCCGTTTCGGATGTACCAAATTGGTCGCGGTCACGTCATACCGACGTTGGTTCCATCGAAACGCCCGAAGGAGGGGGTGCGGGGCCCCGCGGCGGTAGATCACAAGCACATCGATGGGTTCGCGTATCTCTTGGAACATGTTCGCACACGTGGCTCAGTGTACGAAATATTGAACAAAGTGTCAACCGGTAAGAATTGAATGAAGCGAGTAAATCGCCTGGGGGCCACTCATGCCGATTTGTTCCCTCCGAATGAGGTGAAGTTTGGCCAATCGCGCCACGCGATTGACGCACGCATTCATTTGCAAACC
>DAOVHV010000151.1 GCA_030671645.1 bacterium
AATGGTTCAACGACGACAAAGGCTTTGGCTTCATCGAACGCGAGGGTGGCGAAGATGTCTTCGTGCACTTTTCGTCCATTCGTGGCGATGGCTACAAGTCTCTGAACGAAGGACAGAAGGTAGAGTTTACGCTTGGTACGGGCCAGAAAGGCCCTCAGGCCCTGGATGTGACTGTCGCTTTCTAAGAACAATCACTATCTGAAACACGATGCGGCGTGCTTCGGCGCGCCGCATTTTTCGTTATGGCGGCAGTTTCATCGCCACCGTAGCCGGGGCATAGGACCAGGCATAGGAAGCGCAAATGAGCTCGCCGATGATTGGATGAATGGTTTCGCCTGATGACTGGAAAGGCGTGAAGTTGTCCGACGGCAAGGATGTCAACCAATCGGGGTCGTTGCGCTCCAGATGAAGGACAAGCCGAGCGCATGGGCCTAAATGCCGCGCGATCTGTCTGAGACAGGAGCCTGATCGCTCTCAGCCGGCAAAAGCTGGAGGGAATAGGCGGGAACGATGGCCAGCCTGGAATGCTCTCCCAGGTCGAATGACCGCATGTAGGCCTGCATCCAGCGGACGTTGGGGAGTTGCACACTCTTGCTTCTTGCCGTGTCGAGTATCTCGATGGACAGATCGATGCCTGATGAGCCGCCATTTCCTATGCAAGTTGGCGATACGAATCGATCTACCCCGGCTTGGTACGGCTACGCTATAGAGCTGTATCAATTTGCCGACATAAGGTTTGATCCATGAATGCTCCCCAGGTACGCGCTTGCTGAATCCATGTCTAGTCTTCTTTGTAGAATAACATCAAGCTGGCAGCGACAAGCGGAAGGACGGCGACGAAGGTCATGACGGTGATGAGGCCGAAGCTGTCTGCAAGCCAGCCGATCGGTGTCAGTGCCAGTCCGCTCATTCCCCATGCCAATCCCATCACGAGCCCGGACACAAGACCAGTCCTTCCGGGCAGACACTCCTGAGCGGCTACCACGCCGACGGGCGTTGCCGACAAGGCGAACAGTCCGGCCCCTGCGATTGCCGGCAGTAGCGTTTCCAATGGACCATGGAGGAACAACAGGTACAACGGCGTTGCCAGCAGCATCGAGCCAAGTAGCACGGCCTTTCGTCCCCAGCGATCGGACAAGTTACCGGCAAATAGCCCTCCCACGGCTCCTGTCAGCAGGAACACGCTGATAGAGGCTCCGCCGGCCATGGTTGAGCCTCCACGCAGCGTCACGAGTACGGCCAGAAAACTCGCAAACGCAGCTGCGTTGACAGCGCGCAGGACGATGACCGACCACAGCAGGAAGAACCTACGTGGAAGATGGCCGAGGCGAAACCTTTCGTGACTGCGCCGGACGGGATCGGGCAGAATACGGCGAAGGGGCAAAGCAACCGCGATTAACAGCGCAAGCCCCGGAAATAGCAGCCATGGTGTGCTCCCTAAATCGAACACCTGTGTATAGCTGATGATAACGATGGGTGCCAGTGCACCTCCGAACGTCCCTCCCGAGGAGAAGAAGGCCATCATCAGTCCACGGCGTTTGTGATTCCCGACCGCAACCAGCGAAGCGGCGGCGGGATGGAACAACGCTGTTCCCAGTCCCGCGATCATCATGATGATGATCAGTAGAAGATAGTTGTCCGCGCGTCCGATGAGGCTCATGGCGGTGACTGTTAGCAACGGGCCGATGATGACCAGCCACGGACGCTGTACCCGATCGACCATATGGCCCAGCCCCGGCTGCAGAAGTGAATTCATCAAGATTAGTGTCGTGCCCAGCAATCCGGCCATGGCAAAGGACAGGTCAAGGCGTTCGATCAGCAAAGGTAGCAACGGGGCGAGAAAGCCGGCGAATCCGTCGTTGAGCAGGTGGCCGGTGAAGAGAAGCGTGGTGCGTTTCCAAGGGTGGCTGTTCGCTGGCTGCATAATAGTGCCAGATGGTAGCCGTGAGGCAAGCCGGCAACAACCGCATATTGTGGAACTCGAATCGCGCGAGTGTGACGCCTCAATCCGTTTCCGAAGGAATTCCTCGATCTAGAGAATTCCTCCCAGATCGATGAAGAACCGACCTGCTCCATTCACTCCCACCAGCGGGTGAGCGTAGCCGACTTCGATCTGAATCGTTGAGCCCAAGAACGCTGGGAATGTGAACGCCAGCGATGCTCCGGCTTCCAATCGATAGCCGGGTTCGCAGATGATGTCGCAATTGGCTTGTGTACGTCCTCCTTGAATGAACACTGAAGGTGTGATCGAGTCAAGCCGAGTTAGGTTTAGAATGGCGTATCCGGAATCCCGGATCAGCGGTGGAAGAACAATCTCGATAGCCGCGAACATCTGATGATGCCCCATCGGTAGATAATCGAAGGCATACAGAGCGCTCAATGAAAACAGAAACTCATTGGGTAGTTCCTCGAATAGAGTCTCTGCGACCGAAGCCGTAACGTCGACATAGAACAGATGGGCTAGCCGAAAGCGCTTGATGCCGCGCCATTCGACCGTTCCGAATGGGTCAGTTCCGAATCCGGGAATTCCAAGCTGAAGCGTAAGCGTGTTCTGCATGTACATCGGCAACAAGTCGTCCCGCGTGACGGAGAACGCCAAATAGGGGATAGGATGGGATAGCTCGCCGACAGCTCCGATTGTCAGATTGTTCCGCCAGCTTGGATACCAATACTGTCCCGCGTTTCCTGTCTCGGGATGGGTGAAGGCGAGAACATGAGCGGTCAGAGCGACATTCAACTCGCCTTCGCCAGTCATCGGATCAAACGCCCTGACCATTCCCGTGAAGGAGATGCCGAGGTCTCGACTGATGTTGGCTCCGAAGATGCCGACGACATCAAGCAGGCGTCCGAAATCACTGATATCAAAGCTCTCCCAATCCATTGAGGAATCGAGATGCGGGAGAATCGCCAGGCTCCAGGCGTGATCGTTGCGGAAGCCCCCCGAAATGCCGGCCGCTGAGATGTCGATGACATAGGCATCCAGCGGCATCCCGATCTCTGGTGCATCATCGGATTGAAATGGATGGGCAACGAGAATCTTACGAGGCCAATGATTATTGAAGCGGTTACGATCAGGCAGCATTTCATCCGGATCGATGGCGATCGAGGCAATCGGCAGGTTCGTCTCAAGCGGCGGGGAAAGCGTGGAACAACAATCGGGAACAAACTCCATTCGGACGGTCGAGCCGTCGTCCAGTGTTGCCTCTATGGTAAGAGGGAAGACCGGATCGACCCCGGACAGATGAAGGAGGCTGCTGTAGCCTGTGCTTGTTTCGGTCGTATCGACACCGGAGATTGCCACATCGAACTGAGCCTCGCCGTAGATCCATGCCGCGAAGAACTCGGATAGATCCATCTCCGAGACGCGCTCGGCAAGGAGCCAAAACTCCTTCACGGTAAGTAGCCTTCCGCTCCATTCATGCAAAGCTTCGACCAAGATGTTGTGCATTGCGTCCCGGCCGACGATGGCCTCGAGGCCGCGTAGCACAAGATAACCCTTCTTGTACGTGCGAACGGCGATGCCATTGAGGTATTCGGAGTCAGCGATCGGCTGAACAATCGGCTCATCGAATCCCAATTGCAGCAGGGTCAAGTACTGCAACTCCGATAGATGCTGTCGAAGG
>DAOVHV010000159.1 GCA_030671645.1 bacterium
AACGCCGAGAATGAGTGTTCCCGTGCGCATATGTGGAAGAGCATATCAGAACCTGCCAGACCTAGATCGGAGGGCTGGCTGGCCAGGCAGAACTTGTTGATTCCGATCGTAACGGCCGAAATTAGCAGAGGCTGCTGAACCCGTGCCGGGTTTAGCAAGAACCACTGAAATCGTGCCCAAGGGCCCTGTTAAAACAGAAGCCTCTGCATCGGCACCTTGACATATCTGTCAGGTTTTGGCCGTTTAATTCACGTAACTTGATATGCGCTATTCGAAGTGCATAATACCCATTTGATAGCTTATGAAAGACAATGTTTATGTGAGTGAAGCTTTTCCTCATCGATGGTCGTCCAAGACGCGCATTTCGGAGCTTTCGAGTGTTGATCGTCCACGTGAAAAACTGCTCGCCAAGGGCGAGGCAGCCCTATCAGACGCAGAGCTGCTGGCCGTGCTGCTTGGAAGCGGAACCAAGCGATTTAGCGTACTCGATTTATCAGTCAGGATTCTACGTGCTCTGGATGGGCAACTGGCGAATGCGAACGCAAGCGCCTTGCTCGAGGTGCACGGTGTGGGGAGAGCCAAGGCATGTCAAGTGTTGGCTGCGATGGAACTGGGGCGCCGCCATCTCTCTCGTCGGCGTGCTGTGGTTCGGGATGCCGAAGACGCCCTTCCTTATCTGGCGGGGATTCGCAACGAAAGACAGGAGCATTTCGTCTGTGTTTCACTCAACGGAGCCAACGAAGTCTTGGCAACGCGTGTCGTGACTGTGGGGTTGCTTGACTCCAATCAGGTGCATCCTCGCGAGGTGTTCGCCGATCCGATCACCGATCGGGCGGCATCCATCCTCTGCGCCCATAATCATCCTTCCGGAACGTTGGAAGCCAGTCCCGAAGATCTTGCCATCACGCGGCGACTGGTGAAGGCGGGTGAGGTGCTGGGCATCCGGGTTCTCGATCATCTGATCGTGACCGGGGAAGGGTTCCTCTCTTTGAAGCACGAAGGATACATGTAGCTGGAACCTTCTGTACTCGGGCCTCAGTCACGAGATGATCATCCTATCTTGCTGTTCCGCCATCTTCCGGCCATCTCAAAAGAAGACGCCGTCCTCTCTCCCGAAAGGACGGCGCTACAACTGTGGTTGTTCGTTCGTTACAGCAAATCCATGGCCGCGGATACTGAGATGTCGAGCGACCACCCCGGATCGGCCGCCTTGCGTGTGAATGAGATCTGCAGCAGAATGTCGACTCCTCCCAGGTCGAATCCGATCGCCAGTCCTGCAGCATGACTGGTATTGGCGACCAAGCCGAGCGGCTTTACGCGCTGTAGCGCGTAGTCGGCAATCAAGGTCGAGTCCTCGGTGAGGGCATACTCGTAGCTCAGGGTTGCCGATAGCGTATTCTCGTTCATGATGTCGAACGGCCCCGAGTAACTGGCATGGAACATCATCTGATCGTCCGGCCCGAACGTGAAGGCAGCGTCTGCAGATCCGGCCACCACGACGTTCTGCGGATTGCCGAACGGATCCACCAGTTCGTATCCAATCCCGAGTTGCAGTGCCCAACCGCACCGACGGTCATCGCCCATCATCTGTACGATTTCTTCGATGGTCAACGTGGCTCGGGCATCAAGCTCCACGGCAGCGTCGGCCTCAATCAAGGGTTCGATATCCCCAACTAATGCCTTGATTGTGTCGTACTCGATCTCGCGGCCGATGATGCCGGCAATGGCCATCAGGACACCGTCGGACAACGGATTGGCAATAGCACCCATGCGCAGCAATTGGCGGCTCATGTTCATGGCCTTGGCCAACGGCGTAACGTCCGAGAATCGTCCCAGTCCTGCGCCGAAGAGTACTTCCACGCCAGGTCGTAGTTGGCCGGTGGCCATCGAGGCTTGCAGTCCACCAAACGCGAACACCAGTGACTTCTCGAACGGATAGTAGCGGAAGGTGGCGGCGCCCTGTCCCAGCCAATCGCTGGGGATGAACGCATCCAGCGCCAGCTCCGCCGACCCCATGATGGTGAATCCGTAGTTCGGCGAGTCGTACAGTTGATCGTAGCCCGCTCCCAGCCGTCCTGAATTAATATCTGTTCCGACCGTATTGGCATCGTTGTAGTACCGATAACCAAACGACAACCGCGCGTCAGTCAGTGCAGTTTCCGGCGATTTGTAATCGCAGATTGAAATCGCCCACACTGTGGCCCCGAAGAACATGAGAAGACAAACAACGACAATCCCCATCCTTTTCACCCTACATCACCCCTCTTGTGGATTCTTGCTTGTTTGTGAGTGTAATCAGCCTGGACGCCGTTGTGAAGCACCATGAGCGCCAAATGCGTGCGCCAACTTGTCGCAAGAGCTTGGCTCATCTCCAACCAGGCTCCTACAATAGAAGATTGGAGGCCAAATGGAGGTCATCGTGGCGTATCAGCGAAATTGGCGAAGAGATCTTCTGTTGATCCTCGTTGGCATCGTGTCGGTCTTGTTCATCGTTTGGATTGGATTCACTCTATCCCCCTAGGAGGTACGATTGCTGCCGACTCCGCTTGCTTGGATCAAGAAGATTCTGGCGATTCTGAAATCAAACCTTTCCCCCAATCAAATCGGATTCGCTTTTGCGCTGGGCGTCTTCGCCGGTCTTCCTCCGATGGGATTGCACATTCTGATTCCCGCGACTCTGGCACTTCTGTTTCGCTGTTCGTTCAGAGCGTTCTTGATTTCCTTGGGCGTCTTCAAACTGATTTCCCTGGCGGTCGCCCCCGTTTCATACGCCATCGGCAAATGGCTGTTGGATTCTCAACGTGGATTGGACGCGTTCTGGCGATGGCTGTTCCATCTTCCTGTGATTGCGCCGATGGGGTATTCGCGATACTTGCTGTTCGGCAGTCTCGTGCTGGCGCTGGCGCTGGCGATTCCCGTCTTCTTTCTTATCAGGCTGCTTGTTCGTCGATATCGCGATTCGTTTGCCACCTGGGTATCCGGTTGGAGGGTTTCCGGATGGCTTAAGGGGAAGCGAGGGGTAGGATTGGCTAGAAGGTTTCTGGCCGGCGGCGCGACCAAATACGAAGTCAAGCCCCCTCCCAAGGGAATCTTTCGTTCTATCCGTCGGGAGATGCTCTTTGGGTTGCCGATCCTGTATGCCGTTGCTTACCTGATCGCGGCGATTGTCGTTCCCTTCTTTGCGGGAACGTTGGCTACTTCAACGGCGTCTTGGGTGGTAGGGTCGGAAGTAGCGGTATCGGATTCCGCCTTCAACCTGTTCACCGGCGGTCTGACCTTGTCCAACTTGACGATTCAGGATCCCGAGGTTCCTGACGAAAATCTGGTCGTCATCCCGGAATTGAAGCTCGATGCCGGCATGCTTCCCTTGATCTCCAAACGAGTGGT
>DAOVHV010000068.1 GCA_030671645.1 bacterium
CTGCCATATCTGGCGGCTGGATCGCATCAGACGAAGATCTGGGACGTCTGCCGGTCGAGGACCTGGAGACCCTTCGCGGAACGTCCATTTCCGGCATCGTCCGGTTGGCCGCGCTGTTTGCAACGATTCTGCTAGTCCGCTTCGTGTTCGGCGTACTGCAGATGTATCTGCTGCAGTACACCGGGCAACGTGTGATGTACGACATGCGCAAGGAGATCTTCGCCCACGTGCTTCGACTGCCCTTGAAGTTCTTCGATCGCGCTCCGGTGGGGCGGCTGGTGACGCGTGTAACCAGCGACGTTCAGGCCATCAACGAGATGTTCACCTCGATGCTGGTGAATCTGTTCCGAGATGCTTTCCTCGTGTTGGGAGTCCTGATCGTCATCTTCCGGCTGGAGTGGCGGCTGGCGTTGGTTATCTTCGCGTTCTTCCCGGTCATCGTGTTCGCGGCTTGGCAATTCCGCAATCGTGTGCGCACGGCTTATCGCGAAGTACGTAAGCAAATCGCCCGCATGAACGCCTATCTTCAGGAATCCATTTCGGGGATGCGCATCATCCAGGCATTCGTTCAGGAACTGAAGGCGAACGAGCGATTCGACGAGATCAACCAAGCCAAGTACGTGGCCGACATGCGGCAGTTGCTGACGTTCGCCGTGTTCCGGCCTTTGATGAGTTTTCTCAGCTCGTTCGCCATCGCCCTGGTCATCTGGTACGGCGGATTTAGCGTGCTGCGAGGCGGCCTGTCGCTCGGGGCCTTGACCGCGTTTATTCAGTACGTTCTCATGTTGTTCGAGCCTGTGTTGCGGTTATCCGAGGGATACAACGTTCTTCAGGCGGCCATGGCCTCGTCCGAACGCATCTTCCGGCTGCTCGACGAACCGCAAGAGGACCCCGGCCGCGGCGCCACCATCGAGTCGTTTCGTGCCAAGATCGAGTTCAAGGACGTTTGGTTCGCATACAACGAAGAGGAATGGATTCTCAAGGGCGTGTCGTTTGTCGCCGAGCCGGGGCAGCATGTAGCCATCGTCGGTCCGACCGGCTCAGGGAAAACCACCATTATCCGCATCCTGCTCCGCATGTACCCGATCCAAAAGGGACAAATCCTGCTCGACGGTGTACCGATCGAAGAACTCGACCTATCCTATCTCCGCGCCCAGATGGCCGTCGTACTGCAAGACGTGTTCATGTTCGCGGGGGACATCATGGACAACATCAAGCTGCGCTCGTCAATTCCCGAGGAAACGGCGATCGAGGCGGCTCGGTTCGTCAATGCCGACTTCGTGGAGGAGCTTCCAGACGGCTATCACACCGAGGTCAAGGAGCGAGGCGTAACGCTGTCAGTCGGAGAACGGCAATTGCTTTCGTTCGCTCGTGCCGTGGCGTTCGGTCCCAAGATCTTGGTACTGGACGAGGCCACCGCCAGCATCGACTCGCATACCGAACATCTCATTCAAAATTCCTTACGCAAGATCATGCAAGGCCGAACGTCCATCGTGATTGCACATCGTTTATCCACCATTCGAGAGGCCGACAACATCATCGTGCTCCATCAGGGCGAAATCTTGGAGCAGGGAACGCACAATGAGTTACTTCAGCACGCCGGGCTTTATGCGGCGTTGCACAATCTGCAATTCTCCGAAACCGAAACTCGGCATTCCTTTAAGTCGGATGCCATCGAAACGTAACCCGATTTCCTTCGTAGATTTCCTTGGGTGCTCGTTCAAGGGTGCGATCGCTTCGTCAGCGAGTTTGTAAACCATGGGAATCGATCTCAAAGCCGTCGCTTCCCTTCAAATCTCCGAGACCTTGATGTGCCACGTGTCACGTGTCAAAACGAAGCTCGTCGTGCCCTCCACTTCCATTTGCCCTACGCTTGCAGCTCGTGCCAGAAGAACATGGAAGAATGAGGCGACAAGTTGTCAATCAAACGGCTTCGGGTTCGGGCCTGTTCGCACGTTATGGTGCAATCCTTTGCCTATCGGGGGGGATCGCCGTGCTTCTCTGCGGCTGTTTCCTGGTTCCCAACCTTCCGCCCACCGCGCGAATCATCGCTGATGTGTTGGAGGGACAGCCACCACTCAGCGTCCAGTTTGATGGAACCACATCGGATGATGCAGACGGCATTGTAAGTGCCTACCGCTGGTCGCTTAGCGACGGTGTGACGTCTGAAAGCATGCGGCCGATCCACGTGTACACGCTTCCCGGCGAGTATTCCGTCGCCCTAACCGTGATAGATAACGATGGCGCTTCAAGCTCGACAACGCTCAGCGTCATCATCACCGAGCCTAACGTCTCTCCGATTGCCAACTTCACGGCCGCGCCTTCAGCCGCTGTACCCGGGGAGACCGTTCGATTCGATGCTGCCGGATCCCTCGATGGAGACGGATGGATCGTGTCCTATCAATGGGATTTCGGCGATGGCGCCTTGGCCGGCGGCACGACCGTTGAACATCAGTATTCCACTCCTGGAACATATCCTGTCGTCCTGATGGTGCTCGATAACGACGACGCCGTGGGAACCTATCGCTGGGAACTGCTCGTGATCGATACCAATCAAGCTCCACAGCCGTTGCTTGAGTTGTCGACGACGACGCTAGATCCCGGCGAAACCTTGTACTGCAGCGCAGCAGGATCGATCGATCCTGACGGAGAGATCGTCGCCTTCGAATGGCTGTTCGGCGACGGCACGCACGCAGAAGGGTCTACAACAACCCATGTCTATTCCACTGCCGGTACCTATCGGGTGATACTGACAGCAACTGACAATCAGGGCGCAAAACAAAGTACAGAGCGGACCATTACCGTGGGATCGCCTATCAATCCACCAGTGTCCGCACCATCAGACAGCATTTCATGTAGTTTTTATTGGTCCTATGGAGGAAGCAGATCTTTGTCTATTGCCGTGCCCCAGTCGCTCTACGAGTACTACCAATCCCAGCCCCGCGGGGTGTGGGCATCCGACGGCTACTCGAAATTCGTTCTTGATACTCAGGATGACTCGCTGATGCTGGAACTCAGAAACGCGTTACTTCTGAACAACAGCTATCAGGCCACTATCGAGAATGCGCTTGCCTTCGTTCAGAAGGCCGTTGACTACCAACTCGATCCAGCGGGAGCCGAATACCCCCGATACCCGGTGGAGACGCTGGTTGAAGGTATCGGCGATTGCGAGGATTCGGCCATCTTGTATGCCAGCATTGTACGAACGTTCGGCTACAATTCCGGGGTTCTCCTTGTGTCTGTCGATACGGACGGAGACCAAGTGTCTGACCATGTCGTCGTGTTCGTCCGCGTGGCCGACTGCTTCATCGAGGCGCATCCCGAACGAAGTTTGTGGGACATCTCCGGCAAAACGTACGCGTTCGCTGAGACGGCCGTTTCCGGCGGATACCTTGCATTGGGAGTCGATCCATGGGGTATCGAACAAGAAGATATCCACAACATCTGGGATGTTGCTGGCTCGGCCAAGAGCCTACAGGCGACGAGACTGCGCTCCCACTAGGATCATCGACCGCAGAGAACCCCGCCCGAGTGTGCAACGGATCTGCTCCGCGGACGGGATATCCCTAGAGACTTCTCCCAACATCTGCTCATTGTCGGCAAATGGAGACCGGCGTATGATGTCAATTGAAACGAGGTGAGACCGCCGTTGATTCAATACTCCATCAAGCGAATCTTGGCGGTCATTCCCGTATTCTTGGCCGTTGCCTTCATTTCATTCAGCCTGGTAAGTCTGTACCCAGGCGACTTCTTCACTCCCTCCATGATCGGCGCGGCGCTATCTGGACAAGATCCTTACGCTGTGCATACAGCGCTTCGCATTCAGCACGGGATTGACAAGCCGTTCATTGTTCAATTCTGGATTTGGTTTGTCGGCGTGGTGACTGAAGGCGATTTCGGCACAACTTTCAGCGGTGGGCGAGTGAGTCGCGCTCTCTTCTCGGCTCAGTCGGGCCTACACTGGACACTCATCATCACCAGTTGTTCCATGCTCTGGGCATGGTTGCTCGGCGTTCCACTTGGCATCATCTGCGCACTTCGACACAGGAAATGGGCGGATATTCTGATTTCGGGCGTCGCTTATGTTGGCATTTCGTTTCCGGGATTCACGTTGGCGTGGCTATTCTTCTGGATCATGTACAAGTTCATCAATCCGCTGATTATCTCCACCGGGGTCTGGGGGCCGGTGCACTACGATCTCGTGCATGCGCCGATGTCGCTTATGAAGCTCGGAAGCTACGCGATCCATCTCCTGCCGGTTGTCATAATCACCGGCGCTCCCATGTTCGCGGCAGTCGTTCGCTACATGAAAGTAAACATGATGGATACACTGCCGGCTCAGTATATGGAGACAGCCCGTGCTAAGGGACTTTCAGAGTTCTTCGTGATTTCGAAACACGCCGTTCGAAACGCTTTTAATCCATTGATAAGCCTGTTTGGCGTCATGCTGCCCACACTGATCACCGGATCGATCATCGCCACCAAGATCTTGGGCTATCCGTCGTTCGGCATGAAGTTCATCGAGAGCATCGCTCGCCAAGATCAGCACGTGCTGACCGCTGCCTTGCTGTTCTATTCCTGCTTCCTCATCGTGGGGAGCCTGATCGCCGATCTGCTGTTGGTGGTTCTTGATCCTCGTATCCGCTACGAGTAATCAGAGCTCACCGATCTCCAGCATCACGCTGACCAACCTTCATACCTCTTCGCCCGCGACCCAAGCTTCTCATCCCAAACTTCATAGACATTGGCGCTGTTCACAACTCCGTGAGTGTTATCCCCAAGCAAGAAATCCTCTGCATTCTGAGCTGTGGTTTACCTGCTGGAGGCCGCATAAGCCCGTAGAATCAAAGGTCGGATTCTTCTTCCGAGCGATCCAGACATGGAGGCAGGTTTGGGAAGACTTCAAGTTCCTTAGTGCGTCGTTTCGCGAACCTTGTTCGTACAGCTGAACACCCTACTCATCTAAAGGTTGCTGCCATGCATCAATGAACGTCCTGGAATGAGATTCTGTCTCAATCCCGTCCTCTTGAACAGTCCATCGAATTCCGGTTTCGAGAATATGAAATTCCAATCCCTTGTTAATCAGAATCCATCCCCAACCTGTACCATTCCATTGTTTGACGGTATCCGGTCCTCGTTGCCGGATCATCTCCTCGCGGAAGAAGTCGTCCTCCCAATACATGCAGATATCGTACAGATCGATCGCCCACGTTGGCATTCGATCGTTGTCAACCACCTTCTGCCTCTCCGAATCCTCTGTCCATGGTGGTCCGCTCCAGCTGTTGAACAGCTCGCGATAGTCGGCATCCAGCTGATACTCGACAAGCAAGCTACAGGCACTCATGAGCTTGTCCTCCGTCATCGGATTGCACGCGATGAGGAGGACCAGGAGGCTGCCGGTTAGGCCAAGAGCACATGCGCGGACGAATTGTCGATGCCTTGGATGGATCATGTCAGATCATTGTAGCAAACCGGCAGCGTGCCGCCACGTTTGGAAGCGACAGGATAACGCCGCGGATGATTGTAGAAGGTGTAAGAAACTCGATGTGGCCATCGTAAGAACCTCGAAAAGGAAGAGCGGCCTCAGCGGACGATTGGACGCGCACCTTGAGTGCCAAGCTCTCGGACGTGGCAGTCAAAGAGCTTCGTAGTTCTGTCTCGCTCTCCAGGTTGGTTTCGAACAGCAAATCAACGCATAGGATCCACATGCTGTCGCCAGAGTCCCAACGTGTGATGGAACGGATCGACAACCTCGATCTCATAGTCCGCGAAAAACGAATTGACGTTCTTGAGATCCCGAACGAGCAGATCGAAGGCTTCATCGTTGTAACGAGGATCTACGGATTGAGGAAAATCGATAATCACCACGCGATCTTCGACATACAGCATGTTGTAGGCGGATAGATCGGCGTGAACGCGATGATGTATCAAGAAGATTTCCACGTTGTCCAGGATCTGCTGATAGATCGTCCTCACTTCGCCATCGTCCAACGATACGTTGACGAGGACCGGAGCCGGCCCGTTTTCGTCCCCGAAATACTCCATCAGAATCACCGGCCCCACTCGTTCGATCGGCTCGGGAACGTCGGCGCCCGCCTGATGGAGAATGGTCATCGTTCGCATCTC
>DAOVHV010000089.1 GCA_030671645.1 bacterium
GATCGAATTGCCGCCAGAACGACACCCTCTCTATCCGTTGCGGTAGCTTCTCCGGCAGATCCGATCGGAATGTCTTTCGGTAATCGCAATGGGAACTGAGTGTGGAAACTCGGGGACTCGACAGCATTGAGTCGCCATCCATCCAGGATGTTTCGGCCATGCCGAAACTCCAAGGAACTCGATGAAATCGAGCTCCCAGCCCCCCCCGATTTGGAGAGAGATCGCCTTTCGTTTACAGTGCTTCGGGCGAATTCACTGGTTGAGGAGGGTGTGGATATGTGGGCAATCGATCGAGAGAACCTGATCATCCTTGGTATCGCTCTGGGCATCGTGGTATTGGCAGGCCTTATGCTGTTGTTTCCTCCAGGGGAGCAAACAAGAGTTGTTAGCGCGCCCAGTCCGGAACAAGCCACTCCGATTGCGAACCCGATCCCGGCGGAGCCGGAAACCGTCGTCGTGGTGGTACAGCCGGAGCCCCAACCGAACCCAGTATCTGAGCCAGCCCGAGAGCCCGTTGCTCCCGCCATACCTTCATCGTCGGTTCCGATTGTGGACGGCGTTATCCATACCGGAGAATACGCGCATGCCATGGAGGCCGGTGGATTCCGCGTTTATTGGACCAATGACGCGGTCGTTCTGCGCATAGGTTTGTTCAGTCCGGGAACCGGGTATGTGGCCATCGGATTGGATCCCGACCGCCGCATGCAGGGCGCCAACTTCATTATCGGTGCCGTTAACAATGGACGGATGGAAATTCGGGACGACTACGGAACGGGATCGACCAGCCACGGTTCGGACGTCGAGAACGGCGGCACGGACAATATCTTGGCTGCCGCCGGCCGGGAACTGAACGGACAAACGACCATTGAATTCGTCATCCCATTGGACTCGGGCGATCAATTCGATAAGCCGCTCAAACCGGGAGAAACCTACGGAATTCTGGTCTCCTTCCACAACACGAGCGACAATTTTTCGACCCGTCATTCCCAGCGTGGGACCGGAGAAATCCGCTTGGACAATCCCAGACCGTAGCCTTGCGGCATCCGTCGGCTCCTTTCTCATGAGACAACGACCTGGAAGGTAGCAGGGGATCGTGCTACATCGAACGAGCTGGTCATCTGCCGGTCTGTGACACGTATCATGCCTACACCTGGTGGCGGCTCGATTGCATCCCACTGTAACATTGTTACAATACCCCCATGCGTAGACTAATCGGGATTATCCTTGGAGTGGTTGTCGCCGCGTTCGTTCTCTCCGGCATCATCTGGTTGCTTTGGTGGCTGTTCGTGGTCGCTGTCATCGTCGCCGTTGCCGGCCTCGTCTGGCGCACGGTGACTCAGCGATAAGCCTCACGTCAGCTCTTCGGAGTTATCTGCTGTGAAGTTGCTCGCTTCGCTTGAGATGTTGTTGCCCTGAAGCGGGAGCTTATCTCCTTTCTCGTTTCTTCCCAGGCAAATCCACCGCCAAAAGGATTCGAGGACAGCTTCGATCATCCATCGCGGCCTTTCGTCTCGTTCTCCTGCTTTCACGCCAACACGTACCTCAAGCGCGCCGCGCCAGTATCCTGAGGCAGCCTCATGCCTTCATCACGGCGATGTCACGAGAGCTTCACATCGATGAAGTGAAATATGAGAAGTGGAGTGCTTGCCACGCGATCGGCCAAAAGGAGAATCATGACTATTTCACTACGCAAAGGAATCGGGGCTGTGCTTGTCACCTTCCTCATTGGATGGGGCGCCCTGGGGCAAGTATTGGAGCTGCAAGAACAACTGATTTCCATTTTCGAATCCGCCTCCCCGGCCGTCGTCTATATCACCGTGAGAGGAACGACTGTAGACATCTTCATGCGCCCGGTGCCATTCGAAGGATCAGGATCGGGATTCTTGTTTGACTCAAGCGGGCACATCGTAACCAATTACCACGTCATCGAAAACGCAGACGAGATTACGGTGGCATTCGACGACGTCGTATGCTGCCAAGCTGAGCTGGTCGGGACGGACCCCTCAACGGATTTGGCCGTGATTAGGGTGGAGCCGATCGGGTTGCCGGATCCTCTCACGCTGGCGGACTCTGACCGGCTTCGGGTTGGGCAGTTCGTGATCGCTATCGGGAACCCGTTCGGATTGAATCAAACTATGACCTTCGGCATTGTAAGCGCCTTGGAACGCACCATCCAAAGCCCGGACGGGCGCTTCGTTGGTGAGGCAATCCAAACAGACGCGTCGGTGAATCCCGGCAACTCGGGCGGACCACTGCTGGACCTTGACGGACGCGTCGTGGGTGTGACTTCGCAGATTATCAGTCCCGTTCGAGCATCAGCTGGAGTCGCTTTTGCCATTTCTTCGAACACGGTAGCCCGCGTAATCCCCTCCCTCATCGCCACCGGCAGTTATCCTCACGCTTACTTAGGAATCTCAGGTTTTGGACTGACGCCAGGCATCCTACAACTGTTTCGCGACGACGGGATTCCCGTCCCGGCCGAAGACGGAATACTCGTGACGTCGGTTTTTGAAGACGGGCCGGCGGATCTTGCCGGGATTCGCGCCGGAAGCAAGTGGGTTGAGGTCGGAGGCGTCGACGTGCTCATTGGAGGAGACGTCATCGTGGCCATCAACGACCAGCCGATCGTGTCGATCACCGAATTGGTGTTCTTCCTCGACACCGAGACGGTTGTCGGCGATACGATACAACTTACGATACTTCGAGAAGGGGAAATACTAACGATTCCGGCCGTTCTACAGGAGCGTCCTATCGAAGAGTAGCCATCTCGAAGATGAAGAGAAACATGAAGACGCTGGAACGATTCTTCCAGCGTTTCATGTTGATTCTCCTAGCCTATTGGTTCACCGCTTGGCTGAGGCAATTCACCGGAACAGCTGTGTCCAGCGGCCAACGGTCCGACACAGACAGGATATCCGGTGGCGATCCACTGAGAGATGCCGCCGCTCATATCATAGACCTTCTCGAATCCGAGTTCCTCCATGATGTTGTAGGCTTGCCCCGTTCGGTTACCAGTACGGCAGTAGATGAGATAGACCTTATCACGATCAAGTACGGACAGATCGGCACGGAAAGTTTAGCCGTAGAAATCGAGATTCACCGCTCCAGAGATATGCCCGGCTTCCACCTCAGCTGGCGTTCGAATGTCCAGCAGGACGAACTCCGGATCGTCTTGAAGGGCGAAAATCACGTCCACTGCCTGTTGGCCTGCAATCGCACCATAATGCGGCATCCCGTTGTCGAGCTCACCGAGTTCTCCCACCGGTCGGATGGCCCAACAACCACTCACAGCTGCCGCTACCAGAAACGCAACAGTTAGTACGCCGATTGATTTGGTCCAAATCTTCATTCCAGTCCTCCCTAATGATTCCATACCGAGGACTCAAGTTTGCGTAGCCGGTGTGAGCACAGATCAAAGAGGATGTGGGTGTTTCGTGAATACGCGCAGGGTTGACCCGCTCCTCTCGTCGGGACTAAGCTGGTTCCATCTGTCATCTGTTGCACGCTTGGCTGAAGGAGGAATTCGAATGCAGTCAATCGATCTCAAGAAGAAACATAGAGAATTGTACAAAGCCAATGAGACCCCGTCGCAAGTGGTCGCGCCCGAGTGTGCTTTTCTGTCCATTGACAGCATGGGAAGGCCGGGGGGTGAGGCCTATCAAGAGGCGATCGAGAAGGTGTACGGAATCGCCTATACGATGAAATATGCTCTCAAGGGAGCGGGCATTCTCGATTTCAAGATTCCGAACATGGAGTGTCTTTGGCTCAGCCATCCGGATGAAGTTCCTTTGGACGAGTGGAAATGGCGGTTGCTCATCCGAATTCCCGACGATATCACCGAAGAGCATATTCAGGAGTCACGTGCACTGCTACTCGAGAAGAAAGATATCGATGCCTCCGATCTCAAGCTCATTCGCTGGGAGGAAGGACCGGCCGTTCAGATTCTTCATATCGGGCCATACGATGAAGTCACCCGTTCCTATCGGGAGCTTATGGAGTTCGCACAGGTCAACGGGCTGCAACCAGGGGCGATCGGGCATGAGGTGTATATTTCCGATCCGCGACGAACGGCGCCCGACAAGCTCAAGACGATCGTTCGCATGCCGGTGAAGCCGATCTAGTCAATCAGAAGGCTCGGGCTTCTTGCCGGTCGTCTGCGCCTCCACCAGGAGCAAACGACCACAAGCTTCTCGGATGAGTACGTCATGGTGGGATGGGATCACGTTTCCGGTACGGCTTCTCGCTCGCCAAATCCCGCCGTCGATCTTGATCTGTCCCTCAGGGTTGAGCGGTGCAAGCGTACGGGCCGTTCGCCCGACCAATGATGCCGGCTCGTGTCGAGGGCGCCGCCGCAGGTCGCGTTGAAGGAACAGAACGTAGAATAGGATAGAGAAAAGCGCCTTGCCGCTGGGGAGCGCCATCCAAACCAACAGCGGAACTCGTGTAATCCCATCGGCAATGGCGAGGCCACCGATGATAAGGCAAAGCTCCAGTCCCTCTCGAACGAAGTAGGCGCGTGCGCCTGGGTTATGTCTTCCCAAACGCCTCATTCCCGTATCCATTTGGGCAATCGACTACCGCAGGTACCGCAAGAAGATCGATCCCATGGGTAGAATCAGAAGATCGTCCGAGATGCGACCGATCGGATTTCTCAGTACAGTTGTATCCGCAATCACTGGTTGGAACGTGACTCGCGGCTGAAGGCTTGCGTGGTCGACCAACTGGATGTCGGCTGCCAAAGAAAGCGTGGGCAACTCAGAAAGCGGGAGCAGCTTCCACCCATCCAGCTGATTGGCCAGCGTCAGTAGAGGGAACGAAATGGATGCTTCGGCCCAGAACTCGGGGTAGAAATACGTGCGCGTTACAGCATGGGCGAAAGTCCCTAGGATCGGCCATTGTAGTTTGAACTCCTCTGACAACGGCCACAGAACGGTGAAACCGAACCCCGCCTTCAGTGGCTCAGTGATGCGGTGATTGAATTGAGCGCTCGTTCCCAGACTGGAAGGTCCCGAATCAACCATGACCATCAGGTCGATGCTGTTTTCGGAATCCAGTTTGAGCGTCGCGCCAAGAGAGATCGCGAGATCCAATGCTTCGCTGCCTTCCGCTCGTTCCACTGACGGGATCAGATGGAACCCGAGAGAAAGCGATTCAAGTTGCACGGCCGAAACAAGTGAAGAACTCAACAGAATGCATACCAGGGCCACATATGCGGCGTATTTCACGATTCCCCCTTCATCTTCCAAGGTTGGTAACTTGTCCAGATTACACACCTTGTCAGCGGATGCTTTCCATATCCTACCGTCTTCGCGCCAAGAAAAGCAGTCGGAGTGTCCCACTGAAAGCATTCCCCC
>DAOVHV010000044.1 GCA_030671645.1 bacterium
AAACCAAGAACTCTTTGTCGATCGCCTCAAGTTGCAGCGCCGCTTCTTCGGCCGCAATCGGTTTCGGGAAATACGCTTCAGAACGAATAATCCGCTTACCCGGGATCTCCTCTTCCGACTCATCGGCTTGGACATCGATAGCTGATCGATCCTTCACTTCCTGGAGTTGATCCTTGAATTTGATCAGCTGCCGCTTCAAGCGGTCAATTGCCTTGTCGATCGACGCATACATGTCAGTCGATTCCTCGCGGGCATTGATTCGCTTGCGATTGGTTAGATGCGCATGAAAATCTGCAATTTGTCGCTCTCTCTCGACCGAGAGGACGACATCTACACTGACAATTCGATCGAAGAAACGCTCAAGTGCTTCTGTCTTCTCGATGACGTAGTCACGAAGCGCCGGACTAGCGCCAGTATGGCGCCCGGCGATCTTGATCTTCATCCGCGCCTCCTTACCGGGAATTATAGCAGAAAAGGGGAAACCGGTCAATTCAGGCTACAACTGAGGAAAGCTGAAAGCGCCTAATAGTCTATTCTTAGGCAATCAGCGTCAATCGCTCGCGCAGCAAACGGGTTACGTAATGCAGTCCGCAGTCCCCGATATCGGGCTGAAACACTCTGAACTCTCGATTCACGAAAGCTCTCAGGGCGCTTCGATAAAGCGTCCCCGAAGTTCTCCGCTCGCGCACAATCAGTCCGGGAGAGAGGAATCCATGAGGAGGATCGTCTTCGATGAGTTCCTGGGGGCAGTTTGTCCACGCCGCAATTTGGTGTGCTGAATAGGCGCCGGGAGAATGCTCGACCAGAAAGGCCAGTACTTTGCGATGCAGCATTTCTTCCCTGATGAAGCGGGAAACCAGCCGTTCGATGTGTTGATTCACCGCCGGCGGTAACGAACTCGATGTGTTGCCGGACTCGTCATCGAGATCGGGCTTCGGAGCTCCGATCGATTCGGGCTTCTCGCTGGAGGCAATCTGCACAGATTCCGTGATGTCGACGGTCGACGCATCAGCTACCACCACCGGGAAGCTGTTGGATATTCGATCTTCTCTTTCGGGCAGACTTCCTGGATGCAACGGCTCTCGTACAAAGGACGGGATCTCCAGCTTGATGTACCCGAGGGTTCGTGCCACTTCCTCAAGCTCGGCAATACGTTCGTCTTTCGAATCGATCATACTCTCCAACAGATCGATTCGTTGCTCAAGCTGTTCGGCAGGTGATTGCGATCCTTTGCCAGCACGTGCTCTCTCGATGGTTTCGATAATCGAAGCGCTCACGCTCTTCAATTCCGGGGACTTCACCGCTTCCAGAGACGGCGTGAAGCCAGCATGGAATGTCGATCGTTCGCGCACGTAGATGGGTAAGATGTTGTCACCGTTGACATACATGCAATCGCCGGTATCCAGGGAGTTGATGATCTCCTTGACCTCGGTCTTCCGCCACGGCAGCAACTCGCTGTAGACACGCATGTCTACCTCATGAACCACGCGGTGTAGAAACAGCATGCCGGCTTGGCTAAGAACGTCCTTGTCCACCTTGGCACTTCGTTGAGAGACG
The DNA here is from genome assembly GCA_030671645.1 of bacterium. GTDB lineage: Bacteria > Bipolaricaulota > Bipolaricaulia > UBA7950 > UBA9294 > SPBW01. The sequence goes on from DAOVHV010000044.1 coordinate 1,558, forward strand.
AAGATTCCTCCCAAGCCCCGCTTGCGACCACGTAGGGCGATGCGGGCGATCATTTCTTTCAGCTCGTTCTTCACGCCTTGCGGAATGAATTCGTGGGCTTCCTCGATAGCGATCATGTAAGGCTTGCGAAAACTTCCCGCTAGATTCCAGAGACTGGACAGGTAGACTTTGAGCAACTCGGTTCGCTCTTCGGACATGAATCCACTCAGGTCAAGAACTACAGGAACATTCTGTTCCATACTCACTTGTGCAATCTCGCCAGCACAATGGGCGTCGATCTCGATTTCTACGCCCTCGCCCGTCCCCACTACAAGAACCTCATATTTCTCCTTGAGGCCAAAGTATTCACCCTCGATATCTACGATCGAAAGGGGGTAGTTGTGTTGAAGCAGTTCTTCGAAGATCACGCCCGCTGTATTGGATTTCCCCGATCCTCGAATGCCGAGGATGGCAATGCACTGGCCGATCAGATCTTCTAGATTGAGGTTGAGATCCCGACTAATGTTTAATGGTTTGCCCATTCGTTCTCCCCCGTTCATCGGCTTCTCTCATTGCAAATCGGTTAGGGCCAACATGTATGAAGCGGATACAGAAACAGCCTATGAAAGGTTGGAGAGATTCGACAGGGCGCGTGTCCCTTCAGTATTGCCCGTAGTTCTCATCCGGCGGGAGGGCTTCTTCATCAATCAAGGACTGCGCGAACGCAAGCGCTTCTTCGCGAGTCGCAATGTGTCCAGCAAGAATCCGATCGTGGACGGTATTGAGGATCTGTCCCAACCGTGGTCCCGGACTGAGACCAATCTTTGTCAGATCGTGGCCGTCGATTATTCCTCGTGCACGCTGCAACCCACAGACCCGCTCGATGTGATCCATCACTTGGATCGTCTCTTGCAGAATGGGTACCCATCCTGTCGAACGATGGGCAGTGGCTTCACAGTCAGCCACCAGCACTTGAAGGAGATCGTAAAACAACGCATACCGTGACGACAAAGTCAAAGCCTGTTGAACTTCTCCATCGCTCAAGAAACGAATCTGCTTGCCACGACCCATTTTCGGGAAGTCGGCGATGCGCATATGGTGACGTACCAAGAAGTTCAGCCGTTGGTTTTGCTGATTGTTCAGTCGCAACCTGCGCCCGATGTCTTTGGCCATCCGTGCGCCGATGGCGCAGTGACCGCCCATGTTGCGTCCGTCGTTGCGCTCCAGAGCGACCGGCTTGCCGATATCGTGGAGAACGACCGCCAGCTTGACAATCGGATCGAGAATGAAGCCATCGGCGACCCGCACCGCCTCAGTGGTGTGGACGAATACATCGCCCTCGGGATGGTATTCCTCGGGCTGAGGAACGCCGTGGCAGTTCGACAACTCCGGAAGAATATGCGGCAGCAAGCCTAGGCTGTCCAGCAACTCCAGTCCGTAACCAGCCCGGGGGGTTTCAAGAATGCACAGCATCTCGTCGCCGATGCGTTCGGAAGAGATTTTCTGAATCTCGTCTGCATGGTCGCGCACCGCCTGGGCGGCCGCTTCAGCGATTTCTCCGTCGATGCGGCAGGCGAAGCGAACCACGCGCATCATACGCAGGTAGTCCTCGCTGAATCGAACGGTAGGATCTCCGATGGTGACCACTCGCCCCGCCACCAGATCGTTCGTGCCGCCCACCAGGTCAATGACCTCGCCATCAACAGTTGCAGCGAGACCATTGATGGTCAGGTCTCGGCGGCGCACATCGGACTCCAGATCGCGGACCAGATCGACCCTGCCCGGCCAACGGCCGTCGTATTCGGATTCGACGCGAAAGGAGGCCACTTCGTAGGTCTTCCCATCCGGGGCAACGATCAATAGAACTCCGAATTCTTCCCCCACTCCGATGATGGTTCGATCGCGGAAGGTGCGGCGAATCTCTTGAGGTAGTGCTGCTGTTGCAATATCGACATCCTCGGGAGGAAAGACCACGTCCCTTTTCAACTGAGCTTGGAGACCGTCGCGCACAACGCCCCCGATGAGAACAGCTTCAAATCCCGCGTTATGCAAACGCGTCAGGATCTCCCGCGCAAAGGGATGGGCGTCATAGACAACGTTCGTGGAGATCCGCTTCAATTCAGTCATGGTTTGAGGTCTGAAATGACTATACAGATCCGGTGATAGGACCCGCAACCTCCTTGCGGCGGAGTACTGATTGGCTCAACCCCGTCGCTTGCTCCTCGCAATCCAAGTCGATGTCCATGAACGCAGGACTGGCCGGCAATCCGGGCATCGTCCGAATAGTACCGCACAACGGCTAGATGAAGCCGGCGCTGATGGCGTGCATGTCTCCAGTCAAGTGAAGGTTGAACTCCTCCATCGGGATGACTTGTGCACGTTCGCCGCCGGCTGCGTTTCCTTTGATTCCGAACGTCGGTCCCTGTGGAGGTTGACGGATACACACCATCGCGTGCTGCCCGTGTTTGCCCAGTCCCTGCAACAATCCGATGGCGGTCATCGTCTTTCCTTTACCCAAACGCGACGGCGTAATCACGTTCACGTTGATGTATTCTCCGTTTGCATCGTTCTCGCGAGCCGCCATCGAGGAATGTAGAACCTCGGCCTTGGCCGTTCCATACAGACACGGTTCGTCGGACTGCGGTCCTAAGTCTGCTGCAATCTGATAGAGCGGCCTCACTGTAAGGAATCTCGCAGAGGACAGATCAGTGTTCATCGGCAGTTCCTTCCAACCTAACGCTCGCTACGCAGGGTTCTCAGTTCCCTCCAACGTCTGCAACTTTTTCATGAGATCGATGAACGATAGCGTGATGTATACATTGACCCAAGCCATGAACGAACTCGACACAAGAATGGCAATGGGATGAACCCATAGAGCCTGAATCGCCGGCGTCAGTACAACATCAATCGCCAAAGGAAAGCAATAGGCAACTGCAAGAAACAGAAACATCTGAAACACCACTCGCGGATCGACTGTCATGCGAAAGCTTTCGCGAACGGCCGACAACGAGCGCACCTTGTGCAACACGATGATCTGTTTGTAGTAGATCGATCGAAGCCCCACATAGATCCCGGGGAATAGAAACAGGGCTGCTCCCAGGACGACGAGCACATTGACGAGCAATTCGCCGACCACCAGATCGCCGAACGATTCCACCGGAAAATCACGAAGCGCGAACGCTTGACCCGCTACAGAAGCAGCCGTTTTTCGAATGACAAACGTGTGGTAAACCGGCGAAAGAAGGAGCAGGATTCCGACCGTAACGATCCACCACGGATCGCCGACGTCCAACAAATCCGCCCGGAGAGAAGACAAGTAGATGGCACTGCTGTAGCCAAGTGAGGCGACTCCGATCGACGGCAATCGGATGGGAAGCCTAGCGGCTTCCTTAATCCGATCCGCTATCTTCGTCATCTCGAAGCAACTGTTCCAATCGAAGCGACCGTTCCACAGTACGATCGACAATGAATTGAAGTTCGGGTGTATGCCGAGTGGAAAGCCGACGCGCCAATTCGCTGCGGTAGAAGCCTCGATCATGGATGAGAGCGCTCAGGAACGCGTCGGAGTCGGTCTCTGTTCCGGCTGCGACATAGACCTTGGCGTGTCGCGCATCAATGGACAAGCGAACGTCCATCACCGTAGGAAAGGCGGCGCGAACGATCGGGTCGCGGCTCTGAAATTCCACAATGGAAGCCAACTCACGTTGGATTTCTTCCTGCAAGCGCGCCAAGCGTCGTTTCCCGGTCATAGTATCTCCACATCCGCTTCTTCCATTTCGTAGCCATTGCCCCGCTCCAGTTTCAACTGCATCTTTCGAAGCACGGAATCCGAGAATCGAGGATCGTTGGACAAATGGGCTACGCGAATCGTCATGTACTGCAGATCGTCCTGATCATCCGCTTCGCATGCCGCAAACGCAGGTCCGTTTCGCTGAATATCAGCCAGGATTCGTTTCACGATCGATCGTTTCTTCTTGATCGAATCGATGGAATAGAGCCGGAAACGTATCGTGAGCAATCCTGCTTTCATTCGATCGTTAGCGCTCGACCTCTTCGAGAATAAAGACTTCTAAGCGATCACCGATTTGCACGTCGTTGAAGTCGCGAATTCGGATACCACATTCACGCCCGGCTTGGACTTCGCGGACATCGTCCTCAAAGCGTCGAAGCGAGGCGATTTCACCGGCGAATACCTCGGTGCCGTTGCGGATCACGCGGACCTGTCCACGTCGCTCCACGCGACCATCCGCCACATAACAACCGGCGATCATTCCGGCGGGGGCCTTAAACGTATCTCGCACCTCGGCAGTTCCCAGGGATGTTTCTTCAAACGCGGGCCCCAGCTGACGCTTCAACGCGCTTTCGATCTCGTCGACAAGGTCGTAGATAATTTCGAACAACAGCAGCGGGATCCCCTCACGCTCAGCCAGCTTAACGGCCTTGGAATCTGCTGTCACACCAAAACCAACCGCCAGGCATTCTTCATTGACTGTCGAAGCAAGCATGATGTCCGATTCGGAGATGTTTCCGACTCCTGACAACAGAACCTCCAGCTCCACTCCTTCGACGTCAAGTGCGTCGATCTCCCGGCGCGCAGCTTCCAAACCTCCTGTGGACGCCGCCTTCAAGATCACTTTGAGCTTGGCCGTTTCTTCCTTCTGGGCAAACAGATCGTCGAGCGTCCTAACTTGGGGTGCGGCCTTAGGCCGTTGATCCCGCTCGTGTTGCTGCGCCCACTTTTTGGCCTCTCCTTGATTCTTGGCGACCTCAATCTGCATACCCACTTCGGGCACTTCAGAGAATCCAAGCACGGCAACTGCCTCGCCCGGTAATGCCTCGTTCACGCGATTGCCACTTCCATCCAACAGCGCCTTGATGCGGCCTTGCACCGCTCCTGCCACGATCCAGTCCTTAACGCGGAGGGTTCCGTCACGGATTATGGCGGTCGCCACGGGACCTTGGCCGGTGGCAAGATGAGATTCGATAATCACAGCTTCAACAGGATTTTGGGGATCCGCTCTCAGATCGCCCATTTCCGCCACCAGCAGAATCATCTCCAGCAGTTCGTCGATGTTCTGCCCCTCTAATGCCGATACTTCGACAGTAATCGTGTCTCCGCCCCAGGCCTCGGGCATCAATCCGTGTTGCGCCAGATCGTTGATGACCTTGCTGATATCGGCATTGGCCTTGTCGATTTTGTTGATGGCCACGATCATCGGAACTTCGGCGGCCTTGATGTGGTCGATGGCCTCCACCGTCTGCGCCATCACGCCGTCATCGGCGGCCACTACCAAGATCGCGATGTCTGTAACTTGCGCGCCGCGTGCGCGCATGCCGGTAAACGCTTTGTGCCCGGGTGTGTCAATAAACGTAATCTTCTGGCCGTGTAGTTCCGCCTGATAGGCCGCGATGCCTTGAGTAATCCCGCCCGCTTCTTTGGAGGCAAGATGGGATTCACGAATGGCATCCAATAGCGTGGTTTTCCCGTGATCGATGTGTCCCAACACCGAAACGATGGGAGAGCGAACGTCCCCCTGTGCGGATGCCGGCGACTTCTTTGATTCACTGAGCTTCACGGGCACTTTCCCCGCCACGGTAGCTGTCTCAGCCTCCGATGTCACCTCCAATTCCGTCTGAGAAGTCGGAGTCTCGACAACTGTCTCTTCCTCCTCTTCATAGAGGTGAACGATCAGAGTATATTCCTCATCGTCTACGGAATTGGCCGCCTTGAGCCCAGGCATACCCATTTCTTCAAGTTTGGCTATCAGTTCTTTGCTCGAAATCTCAAGCTCGCGAGCAATTTCGTAGATTCTTTTCTTTGACAACGGCATCCTCTCTT
>DAOVHV010000142.1 GCA_030671645.1 bacterium
GTCGCTTCCACCGGCAGCCCGGGCCAGCAAGCGCAGGACGAAAACATGTTGGTCAGCGCCTTGAGACAGCCGTTTGTCGTCGTTGAGGCCTATCCCGATCTCAAGGCCAACGAGAATTTTTTGCATATGCAGCGCGAGTTGACAGTGACTGAGGATCGGATTCAAGCGGCTCGGCGGTTCTACAATGCCAACGTACGCGCTCTGAACACAAAGGTGGAAGTATTCCCGTCCAACACGATTGCCTCGATGTTCGGCATCAGCCAAGCCGAGTTCTTCGAAGTAGAAGATGCGGCCGTTCGAGAGGTTACCAAGGTCAGTTTCACGGACTAGGACTAGCAACAACATCTAGATCGCAAGACACCGAGAAGCTCCCTCGCTGTTTGTTTGGAGTCCGCAAGTACCGGGCTTGATTCCCGAATTTGGGCCCTCGACGTTCTCGTTGTTGTTGTATCCGAGGCTTCCCCGAAATCCGTGATAGTCCGGATCATTGGAGCGTTCGATGCGCGTCAACCAGCGAATCCGCTTGTATTCCCATTTGGTTTCAGCTGCCGACTGAAAGGGGAACTCGTTGATAGGCGGGAGCGCGATACCGTTGATGTGGTCGGCAATGATCAGATTCGGTTCCATCCCGAAATCAGTGAATGGGTTAGTCTGTGCCGGGCGCGTGGAAGCCCTGTGGAGGGAGTATCAAGACTTGGTGAAGACGCCGATACACCAATCGGAAGACCGAATCATCTAAACTACGTTGGGGAGGCCGAGCATGACAAACGAATCGTATCATTTGGAAATCGATGCAGCTTTGGTTCCATGTCCCGCTATCTTTGGATTGATCTGGGCGGAGGGAATACGCGCTTCGACAATGCCACCCGCCCCCCCAGCATTTCTCGAGCCGCTTCTTCATGCGGCGTTGAATACAGGCGAGCAGTACGTTCCTCTTGAGGTTCGCCAGCGCGTTCGAAAGATGCTGCGCTACGGGAAATACAAGCCATCGGGACGCAGCAAGCCGGCCAGCGAGTTCTTGCTGCGTGCGGCTTTGAGCGAATCGTTCCCACTCGTCAATAGCCCGGTCGACGTCAACAACGCCGTGAGCTTGGAATCCGGCTTCCCTGGATCGATCTTCGACGCCGATATCTCAGGGCGGCACCTGTTGATTCGCCGTGGGTTTCCTGACGAGGAGTACGTGTTCAATCCATCCGGCCAAACAATCGACCTTCAAGACCTTCTGCTGGTGTGTCGAAAGACAGACGCCGGATGGGAGGCGTGCGGCAACCCAGTCAAGGACGCCATGATCACCAAGATCTCAGCTGACACGGTGAATGTGATCGCCGTCTTGTACGCACCGAACGACGAGCCGATTTCTTCAGTCGAAGGCTGGGCACAACGATACGCCACCATCTTGGCTGAATATTGCGGTGCCGCTGACTCCGGATACAAAGTCATCGCCCCGGAGATCGTCAATTAACAGCTTCAAGGGGTTGCCGTATAGGCTTCCCAGTGCACTCGTGCCTCTTCGAATTGCGTGCGCGATTCCTTTTCCTCTACGGGTATCCCGACAGGGATGAGCGCGAAGAAGAACAGCTCGTCGGGCAAGGGCACGATGTCTCGCACGGCTGCCTGGAATTCCTCGCGCATACCACACCAGGTTGCCCCCAGGCCAAGGTTCGCCAGCGCAATCAGCATGTTCTCGGTGGCGGCGGCCATGTCTTGATCGAACCAGCCATATCCCGCCTTCTTCCCGAAGGGCAGGATGACGGCTCCTGCTTGTTCGCCGAAAGAGGCGTAAGGATGAACGCGGCAAACGGCCTTTACGCTTTCGGGCTCGGTAATGACCAAGAAGCTCCAGGGCCGCGAATTATTGGCAGAAGGAGCGGCCATGGCCGCCTTCAATGCTGTCAGCAAGAGCTCGCGATCGACAGTGCCGCCGGTGAACTTACGAATCGATCTTCGTTTGGTGATGAATTGCAGGACATCATCGTGCATGGCTTCACTCCTTTAGTTTCCAACTCTGGAACAACATCTCCTTGTACTCTAGCCGACGAGTGCACTGGATGCGAGCTGCTGATTCCCCCTCCCACTGCCAAACGAACGACTTCAAGTTCGCTTGGCAACTTCCCTTGACATCCGCGCTTAGGGAGCTATACTTCGTCGATTTGAAGAACCTGTCCCAGCCCAGACGTGGCTGGGATGTCCGTTGTAAAGGGAGTTTGCGATGGTCAGAGCACTGCGATCATGGTGGCACGACATTGAGCGATGGTACGTCGCCGTTGGCTTGGCCAACCTCGCATTGGGAACGTCATCCGTTCTTATTCCGCTGAGTGTCTCCAAGGTATTCGGTCATTCGGTGGGATCGCTGGGTGTGCTTGTAAGCCTGGTCAGCCTCGTTGGCGTGTTGGGCAGCCTGGTTTGGGGAAGGCTCTCCGATGCCGCTCATCGCCGAAAGCCATTCATCATACTGGGATACGCAGCCTCCGGTCTGTGCTTCTTGGGCGTGTCCCTGGCCCAATCGTTCCTCCAGCTGATGATTCTCAACATGCTGCTCAACTTCTTCTGGGTCGCCAACGCATCGGTGACCATATTGATCGTCGTCGAGAACAGTGACGAGGGATCGTGGGAGCGCAAAATCAGCCATCTCAACCAAATCGGTGCCCTTGGATGGGTTCTCGGACTCGCCGTCGGCAGTCTGTGGATGCAGTGGATGCCGCCGGTGTTGGGAGAACTGACGGCCATCCGTGTCCTGTTCTGGGCAATGGGATTGATAGGACTGGTGGCGTCCTTGCTGGCGGTTCTGATGATTCCACGAACTGTGCCGCAATTCACCCAGCGCAAATTCCGTGGCATATTGCTGGCGATGGGCAACTTCATCAGTGAACGGGCCCGATTCGCCCCTCTCCACCTCTACCATCGCTTGCATCCGAAGCGAGTGATCGCGCAGCTGCGTCGACCCGAAGGATTTCGGCCAGGAACCAAACTGTTCTTTCTCTCCACCTTGATCGCCTTTGTAGCTCTGGGATTCTTCGGCATTCCGCTTCCACTGTTGCTGTCGCAGAAATTCGGACTACCCTCCTCAAGCGTGTTCTTCTTCTTCCTGATGCAACACGCGGGCATCGTGCTGGCGTACCCCTTCGCCAGCCGCCGCATTCGTAAGTCGGGAAATCGATATGTTCAGATGGGCTCGCTGTGGATGAGGATGTTGCTGTTTGGTGGATTCGCCGTCTATCTGGCCTTCTTCGGAGAGGCGCCGCCGCTGGCCGTCCTCATCGCCGCCTTCATCGTGTATGGAATCACGTGGCCGTATTTCCAGCTTTCGGGAATCGCACTGACCTCCCGTTTGGCCAGCGAAGAGAACCGCGGACTGGCTTTGGGGCTGTATAACGCGATTGCAGGAACAGGATGGATTCTCGCCGGCCTGGGAAGCGGTCTGGTTGCAGGGCGTGCCGGCTATCCGATGACCTTCGCCATTGCAGGCGGTTTACTCGTGCTCAGCTTGGCGATTCTACTGTTCGTTCCGGATCCAGCTGCAGAAAGCACCGCACGACAAGCAGAACGTATTCCACTCCGACAAGTTCGCCTTGGAACCGCTATCCACGGAACGCTACGCGCACGAGCGAGCCATCGATCGCGGCCCGATTTGAAGCGTCCTTAGAGATCAGACTGTTTTGCATAAACCTCTTCTCCTTGCGAGACGGAAGCCCTCACCGCCAAACTCGCCGAACTCGCAGAGTCCGCGGAGGGGAATCAAAGACAACGTTGGATTACATCAAC
>DAOVHV010000161.1 GCA_030671645.1 bacterium
GATGTTCAAATCGCCCTTGGCATACAGCGGACCGTCTGCTGATACAGTGATGGTGTTGCGTCCAGGCGTCTCTTCAGCTGCGCCGTCGTCCAATCGTTCGTAATGCAGCGCTCCAGTAGGACAGGCTTCGCACGCTGCCGCAACCTCGTCGGCGGTGGCCAATGAAGGATCGATCCACGGGCGACGATGGCGATCGAACACCACAGGCAGTGCGCGAATGCAGGCTTCGACGTGGATGCAGCGAACGTAATCCCAACTGACGATGATGTCTTCGGACTCGAAGCGAAAAATGCGGCTCTTCATCGCGCTCCCTGTAGTGAGTGTAGTTCACTCATTATGCGAGCAGTCGCTGCTCGTTCCAACAGAATCTCGAGAGAGAACGATTTGTCTCGCCACGAAGCAAAGCAAGAATCCAAATCAGTCATCTCGCAGAGTCGGCGAACTGCCGGATCCGCAGGGCAGTTCGTTCGAGCATGGCTGCAGCCATGCTCTTGGCCCGATAGCATCTAGAACCAGGCGTTCCCAACTGCGGGCGCAGAGAAGAGCAGATACAGAACCGGGGTTACCCCAAATGCTTTGAGTGGTTTCCTCTGCGCCTCTGCGTCTCTGCGCGAGTCTGCTTCTCCTCACTCTTCAGCTCGATGAACTAGGTCCACATCCGTTCGATGATGCCTCCACGGATGACGAATCGGTCGCAGACGTGATCTCCGGCATGATGGAAACTCACGCCATCGGCCTCGATCGGGAATGCTGAACCGGCGTCAGTGACCGGTTTCTGCGAGTAGCCGGCGTATCCTCTTGGGCAGGTTCGAGACGACCAGCGTATAGGATTCATCGATCCAAGTTAGCAGTTCCTCCTCAGGAATACTTCCGTCAAGCGTAATGGTGTTCCAATGCTCCTTGTTCATGTGATAGCCCGCTTGCACGGCTTCGTAGGTGGATCGAAGCACTTGTCCGAGCAAGGGATCTAACTTGATCGTGATCCTGGGAGGAACATCGTTGGGAGCTGTCAGAGCGAACATCTTGCCGCCGACCTTGTAAACCGGGACTTCCGGCGTGAACGGACGTTCTTCCACGGCTCCAGGCTGAGACAATAGGTAAGCATGAATCTGCTCGAACGTCATGGATGCAGCCTCCTCGACATTGCCGAGGCCCGGCAACATCTGCAGTAGGATTAGCGGGTGTTCCAGGGCAGATTCGGACTTCTGCGAGGGAGTCCGCGGCGGAACTCGTGGCGCGGGTACCCGATTGCGATCGCAATCTGAGGCCTGCGTCCTTTGGGAAGTCCGATGCGGCGCAACATCCGGCTGCTCTTCTCGACCACGATCTGGAAGAAGCCGATCTGACACGTGCCGAGCCCGAAGGTCTCTGCCGCCAGCATCATGTTGTAGGTGGCATAGACAGCGTCGTCTCGACCGAACCGATTCCCTGATGGACAGTGTCCGATGAGAACGATCGGAGCATGATAGAACACGGGATCCTCGCCCCGATTGCGAGCGCTCTGCAGGCGATCGATCAGCCCGGAGGCGTTTCTCAATTGCCGGCCAGCACCCGGGCCGATGAACAGGGGTAAAGCGATTCGAATCAACGGATTGCGTGCCAGCCCAGCGAAGCGAACGATCTCGTCTACTGTGCCGCGACTGAGTTCATCAATTCGCGCCGGGTCGTCGAAAGCGATCCAATCGACGGATTGGCTGTTGCTGGCCGTCGGCGCCCATCGACCCAAGCTGACGAGCTCGCGGATCACTTCGCGGTCAACAGCTACGTCTTGGAAAGCGCGCTGAGAGCGCCGTATCCGAAATCCGGCGGTCAGGGAATCCCGGCTAGGTAAGTCCGGCCTCTCGATGATGGGACAATCTTCGAGAGGGAAGGTATCGAGATCGATGGCATCCGTCGGGCATCCGGCAACGCATTGCCCGCAATTCCAGCAATCCTCCGGCCGAACTGCAGCCGAGCTTGCATCCGTCAACTCGAACACGTGCGTAATCGCACACACGTCAACACACTGCCCACAACGAATGCAGGCAGTTTCGTCAATTGTAATCTGTGCCATGTATTCGAATCTCCTTGCTTGTTTCGATTCTAGCGCTGGGTTGGCAAGACTCCGCGACAACGTTGTTCAGCTGAATGGACGTTCGTGCGGATGAACGTTCTCCAAGTTTGAGTAGTAAGTGAAGCAACGTCCGCTGCAAACAGGTCGAATGTCCCTTTCTGATGGGAGGTCGTCCCTTAGGCTCACGAGGAGATGGAAACGAACGACTTCGTACAAAAACTGCTGACCGAAGCGACCCTCGACGGATTGGACTGGGCGTCCGATGTGGAGCGAATCCTCGCCGAACAAGTGATCTTCCTTCGCGCACAGATGAGGCAGCAGCGCCAAGAGACCGTTCTAGGTACCCATGAACTGATCAGCGAACTCTACTGTCGTCTTGAGGACAAGCAGGAACAGATTGGAGTCTTGAACGAAGAAATCGGGTTCCTGCGTCAGTACGTTTCCTTCCCGCAATCTTGAAACAGCTTCCACGTTCCCGTACGTTTACCCACCATGTCTATATCCATTCCCGACCAACTTGAGCATGCTCGGACCGAACGATCCGAGATCGAGATGAGCATGTCCGATCCTGCGGTTGTTTCGAGCCCCCAATACCGCGAGCTGACCCAACGCTACGCGTGGCTCCGCGACTTGCTCGAGGTGGGCGAGAAATGGGAGCGCCTTCAGTCCTCGATTATCGAAGAAGAAGAGATGTTGGAAACCGAGGACGATCTGCGCGAGGAGCTGGAAGCGGCCCTGGTCGAAGATCGCGCTCGTCTTGAGGAACTCGATGCCAAGTTTAAGCAGTTCCTCGTGCCTCCTGATCCCAATGACCTCAAAGCGGCGATTGTGGAGATCCGGGCCGGAACGGGCGGAGATGAATCGACTCTGTTTGCCGCCGATCTGCTCCGCATGTATTCACGCTATGCCGAGAAGCACAAGTTGAAGATCGGACTGATGGACAGCCACCCTACACCGCTGGGTGGATTCAAGCAGTTGACGTTCACGGTCGAGGGCAAAGGAGCGTACGGAGTGTTTCGCTACGAATCGGGCGTACATCGCGTGCAACGTGTACCGGAAACGGAATCTCAGGGACGCATTCACACGTCGACGGCCAGCGTGGTAGTAATGCCGGAAGCTGAGGAAGTTGAAATCTCTATCGATCCTAACGACCTGAGAATTGACACCTTCCGCTCCTCAGGCCCCGGAGGACAATCCGTCAATACGACCGATTCCGCCGTTCGCATTACGCATACCCCGACCGGGATTGTCGTGAGCTGCCAGGATGAGAAATCCCAGCTCAAGAATCGAGCCCAGGC
>DAOVHV010000091.1 GCA_030671645.1 bacterium
CGAATGAGTAGAGCCGTCGATGATGGATCGAAAATCGGCACCTTGTTCAGTCAGGCGGACCAGCGATTTGTTCGGCCTGATCTTGGGTTTGGGTGTGTTCTCGCCGGGGAAGATGGACGCCACTTTGCCTACGCCATGCTGTTTGCCGGCGCCGAGGCTGAATACCTGAAATCCGCCCGAGTCTGTCATAGTGGGGCCATCCCAACCGGAGAATCCGTGCAAACCGCCCAACGAGGCCACGATGTCCTCTCCGGGCTGAAGGTGCAGGTGATAGGTATTGGAAATCACAATCTGGAGGCCGAGTTCGACCAAAGCCTGCGGCTCCACCGCCTTGATGGTGGCGCGGGTGGCCACGCCGACGAAGGCCGGCGTGTGAACCGTGCCGTGCGCTGTTCGCACTATGCCTATGCGAGCCACGGTTTCAGGATCGCGGTGTTGGATGTCAAATGAGAAACTGTTACTCATACAGAAGGGTTCACCTCAAGGTGAATGCTAACCACGCGGAGAGCGTTCTGCTAGTGCAGTGGCAGGAGGAAGAGACACTGCTGAGGAGACCTTCTCACACCAAGGGCGAAGCAAGAGCATCTACCATGAAGGGCATGAAGGGCATGAAGGGACAATCCACGATCAAGCAAGGCCTCTTCTTCTGGTTCTCTTCGATTCATAGATGGCTTAGGTTGCTTCTCCCCCTGATTTGGCGGCGCGTTTCTCTCCACGTTTGCAGGAATAATGGCGATGCCCTTCTTCAGGTCCTTCATGACCTTCATGGTGGAGGCTGTTTTGCACTCCTCACAAGCCTGAGCGGATCCGTTGAACAGGAGAGATAGAACCTGTGACTTGAGTGTGGCGGAACTTGCTAGTTGAGACCGGGTTCGAGAACTCTAAACAGCGGTTCGTATTCGCAGGCAGGATGCCAGAACAGGTATCCATCGGCGCCGTGATCTTGGGCGGCACGAATCTGCTCACTGATGTAGGTTTCAAGCGACATGCCGTCGGGAAGATGACGGTCAAACGCCTGCAGAAACGGTCGAAAGTTAGCTGTGATACGGGCGTCGCCCGAAATCAGAGCGTCTTTGACGGTTCGATAGGGATCGTCGCGATAGACCTGTTCGAAGTAATGCGACGGGTAAACCATCGGAGAGATGAACTCGAGGTACGGTGCCATGTCTTCGAGCGATTGACCGATGGGATCGATCTTGCGGCTGTTCCAAGGCCACATCACGCGTCCGAATAGGTCGGCGGACAGAGGGATTCGATCCCCCAGGCGAGCATGTGCTTCGGACAGAAATGCCGTGATTGCTGTGAATCGATCTTCGTAAATGCTCTCGAGTTCTCCCCCGTCGGGATAGCGAATGTAATCGAATTGCAGTTCGTCGAATCCCAGGTCTGCGACCTCGGAGGCGATCTCTAGGTTGTAGTCCCAGACCAAGCGACGATCACAGGGGACCCAGGTGTCTTCGAGTCCAATGTGCTGAGCGAGCAAGGGATCGTAGAATACGACCTGCCGAGCGATCAGATAAAAGCCGCGAGCGCGCAATTCATTCAACAGAGCTGGAAGGTCGAGTCGCCCGGTTGCGGCGCCGATTTCATTGGCCAAGGACACGGAACTGGCATAGGTGAGTTCCCCATGCATGTTCTTGACGTTGATCACGAGCGTGTCAATCTGCCCGGCTTGTTTGGCGGCGTAGACGGCCTCCAGGATCGAGGGTTTTGTCAATGCATACGACGTCAGATAGACACCGATTCGATCGTGTCCTGATGGAATGGATGGGCCTGCAATGTCTTGCGCGGGCGTCGGCAGTCGCGTCAAGCCGGTGGAATAGACGAAACTCAAAAGCGCAATGAGCAAGACGAAGTAGAAACCAGGCGGAGTCTTCCGTTTCATGGATCGAGTGTAGATGATGGAGCGCATCGTGACGGAATCTGTGTGAGCCGGGCACGGGACGTTTCTCACGTTCCAATGAGTCAGGATCTTCGTGCGTCCCTGTTCACGAATTTGACACGACTCCTTCACCATCGGATCACGGCTGCCGAGTACCCTAGATCTCACATGGGAACGTTGATTTCAATTGCTGGGGGTGTGTGCGGTCGATATAATGAGCGCAGTCCATTTCGGCGGGGTTATTGCCATAATGGTGAAGTCCATTTCAGCAGGTTGATCGCTTGTAATGGCGAAGTTCATTTTGGTGCGTTGCGGTCATGGACTGAGTTCATTCCATGATGGCAATCGGGTGGGTTGAATCATGACACAAAAGGAGTCTGTCTCCATGAAACGAGTCATTGCATTGCTACTATTGACGGGGGTTGTTGCTTTCGGACTCATTGCCTGTTTGCAGGAAAATGAGAGCGCCGACGAGACTGTCGCAGTTGCCGACACCGAAGATGTTGATTCGCAGGAAGATGAAGACGTAAGCGATACTCGGCGCGGACCGATCTCCATTCTCGGAGACGCCGATTTCACGATAGGAAACGGTGTCGTTGGAGGAACGGGGACTGAGGATGATCCCTACATTATCGCTGCGTGGGAAATCGTCGTACCTTCAGGCGAGTACTACGGCGTGAGGATCGAAAACGTAACAGCACAGTTCGTTCTGCGGGGACTGATGATTCAAAACGCAACGGAAATGGGTGGTGCGGGAATCCGAATCGGGTTTGCCGCCGGTGGAGCGATCGAAGGATGTGTGATCTCCAACTCCATGCACGGCATCGACATCGTTTCATCGACTGACATTTCGATAAAGAGCTGCATTCTCTATGTCTCCGGGCGTGGGTTGCGCGTAGTCGGAGAATCTGAAGATCAATACCGGCATGAGATCGCTGAGTCCAACCTGTACAACAACAGGCCGATCTACTACTTCTACGGATTGGACGGTGAGACCATCACCGGACTTCAAGCCGGGCACCTTACCATAGCCGGCAGTCGCAACGTCACCATCTCCAACAACGAAGTCGTTAGCGGAGACGGCCTATTGTTGGCGTTCGTCGAGGATTCGACAGTGAGACAAAACCTGGTGCATCGTCTGGCCAACGTGATCACCGAATACGGCATTCATCTCTACGAGTCTCACAACAACGAAGTCACGGAGAACTGGGTCAAGAATAATCGCTTGGCCGGCATTCAGCTGACGCTGGCAACCGGAAACACGCTTCAGGGGAACATCTCTCAAGTCAACGATATTGGAATTCGCATTCTGGCCTCAGACGACAACGTGATCCGGGATAACAGCATCTATGCCAACGTTACCGGCATCCTGCTTCTAGGAGCATCAGCGAACAACGAGGTCTTTCAGAACCAGGTGTTCGACGATCAAGAGAACATGAATCAAGGGATCTCATTGGAAATAGCGAGTTCCAATCGAGTGGAACGAAATCTCGTCTACGGCGGCCAAATCGGCCTGTCGTTGGAAGTGCAAGCGACGAACAACACAGTGGCTGACAACACGATCATTTCATCCGGAGGATATGGAATCTACGTTTCTGGATCGCACAACAACATCGAGCGGAATCTGTTATCGCAGCACTCGCGCGGCATTCTGTTCCCGGAAACGTTCCAACGATCGATTACGCAGGGGAACACATTGCGTGGGAACGTGTTGGCCGATAACGGCAATCACGTCTATACCAACATGGATTCCACCGGGAACGTGTTCACCGAGAACGTGTTCCTAAACGACGGTCGCGACATGGTCGCGGACCAAGGAACGAACAACGAGTGGACGGAAAACGGCCTGGGCAACTACTGGGGCCTCAACAGCGTCACCGACGCCGATGGAGACGGGATCGGAGACAGCCCGGTTACAGTCTATCCATCGGACGTCGACGATACTGCGCCGCTGGCGGCTATCGATGCCCGCGAACTGGGCCTCGGTATTGTGGGAACGCTCGAACTCGGTGTGACGACCCTTGAAACCAACCGCGGGGACATCATCGAAGTTCCCTCCTACGTTGCGTACGAAGGCTACGAGCGGGCCACCGGTTTCCGAGGCTTCCCCACCGAGTTGATCGCCGGCTTCCCCGGGATTCTGTTCGTGTTCGACAGCGAAATCGAATCCAACTTCACTATGCTCACCGTGCCCTTCGACCTGGATATCGTCTTCTACAATGCGGCGGGCGAGTGGGTAGGAGGTACGACCATGACCGCCATGTCCGTGGATCAATATACGGCGGGAGCCCCGTTCCAATATGCGCTCGAACTACCGAGCGGATCGTTGGAGGAATTGGGAATCGGCTCCGGGTCAAAGCTCGTTCTTCCCTAATACACTGATGGGCAAACTCGACGCCGTGATTTTCGACTTGGATGGAACCTTGGTTCGCTATCACGGCGTCGAGTTCGAATCCAGTTGGGGGGCGATCGCCGTTGCAGCCGGCGTGGCCGGTCGCTCCCAACAGCTGTTGCGACGATATTTCCCTCGAAAAGAAGCCTATGCCGAATGGGTATCCGAAGAGGCCAAGCTACTGGCAGGAATTCCGGTCAGTCAAGTCACGCGGCAGATCTTCCCGCCGCCCTATGCTCAGGGCGTCTTGCAGGCGGTCGAAGCGCTGCACGGTCGTTACACGCTGGGCATCCTCTCGTCGGGCGTCGATCTGGTGGCCGATCGAGTGGCTCAGGATCTCGGTCTGAGCTTCGTATGGGCCAATCGTCTGACTGTCGCCAATGGTTGCTTCACGGGAATGAGCGAAATGGTGGTCGATCTATGGTCCAAGGGTGAGGTGCTGGAGCGGCTGGCCGCGGAACACGAGCTATCATTGGATCGTATCTGTTTCGTGGGGGACAACGTCAACGACCTTCCCGTTCTGGAACGGGTTGGATTGGCCATTGCTGCCAATCCCAAGGATGAACAGCTTCTGGCTGTCGTAGATCATGTAATCGACGATTTCGCGATTCTGCCCGATCTCATTCGAGCTCACGAACAATCAGCATGAGCTCGCTGAGTTCACGAGGAATCGACGTAATTCCCGCGTTAGCGGGAATCAGCAGCGTCCAATCCGGCTAGTCTCCGTGTTGGCGGGAATCAGCAGTATCCAATCCGGCTAATCCCTGCGTCAGCAGGGGATAGCCTTGGACTCGGCTAACTCGGATCTTCGTAGTAGAAAATCTGATATACCAAGCGATCGAGAATCTCTCCCTTGAATGCTCGCCCCAATCCTCGGCCAACGAATGCCGGCAGGCTATGGCGCAGGGTTTCCGAGTAGTCAACCGCCAGCACGACGTCTTCTCCCAAGGTTGTCAGTGCTTGCTGAAGCAGCTTGGA
>DAOVHV010000130.1 GCA_030671645.1 bacterium
ATACGACATCGTGTATACGTCCAAAGGCGTGCTGTGCTGGCTCAAGGATCTTCAGGAATGGGGATGCATCATCGCTCATTACCTCAAGCCTGGAGGCATCTTCTACCTGATGGAATCCCATCCCGTCATCATGGCCCTGGAAGAGGAGAAGTCGGGCGAATTGTCGTTTGTTTATCCCTACTTCCACAAGGACGCGCCCACTGAGTGGGCCGCCGGAGATCCGGACTACGCCGACGGTGACTACGTGCCGAAGCACGGATCGTCCGAATGGGAATGGGCCCTCAGTGACATCGTCAATGTGTTGCTGACCGCCGGACTGCAACTGGAATTCGTTAACGAGTACGAGAAGTTGTTCTTCCGGTTGTTCCCCAGCATGACGACGGACGACGACCGCTGGTTCCGGTTGCCGAAGTATGCCAAGAAACTGCCGTTACTTCTGACACTACGAGCCAGGAAACCGACTGTCCATTAGGCCAAGTCACCTCAGGCCTTGATCATGGTCAGCAGCATCTTGAACTGCTCAACCGCTCGGAGAGCGTGAGGCTCGTTGGCCGGCATGATCAACAGTTCGCCTGCTCCTACGGAGTAGGTGTCTTGATTGATGCGGATCTCTGCTTCGCCATCGAGGACCTGCACCAGCGCATCGAATGGGGTCGTGTGCTCGCTGAGTTCTTGACCCTTGTCGAAGGCAAACAGTGTGACGGTTCCGGCGTCGGTCTTGATCAGTGTGCGGCTGACAACGGCGTCATCTTGATATTGAATTGCCTGGACAAGATTCATGGGGCCCTTGTCCCTTGTTTCCTGTGTCATGAGGATCTCCTCTCTTCCATACAGTCTTCCGGTCATTGTAGCCTGTCGGAGCGCGATGTTGAGAGCCACGTGGTAATTCCAGAGAATGAGGGGAACGGGATTCGATGTTGAAAGGATGCCATGACACAATACGCGATGACGCGGGCGGTCAGCGCGAGCCTTGGACAGTGCGAGTTGACGCATCAGGATCGAATTCCCATTGATCTAACTATCGCCCGCAGGCAGCATGCAGAGTACGAAGCATGTCTTGAACGACTTGGCTGTGAACTCATCCGGCTTCCCGAGGAGCCCGAGCTGCCGGACGCTGTCTTTGTGGAAGACACGGCCGTTGTTCTGGATGAGATCGCCCTGATCACTCGCCCCGGTGCCTCCTCGCGGCGACTTGAAATCGAGTCGGTAGTGGCGGCCCTGCAGCCACTCCGAGACATCCTCCGGATTGAGTCACCGGGAGCTCTGGACGGTGGAGACGTACTCGTCGTGGGCAAGGACATCTATGTTGGGCTTTCCAGTCGAACGAATGAGGCCGCCGTCGATCAAATGCGTCAATGGCTTGCACCCTATGGATATCGAACTCACAGCGCCGAGGTGAACGGATGCCTTCATCTCAAATCGGCTGTCACTGCCGTTTCGGCGACCACGCTCCTCGTCAATCCGGACTGGATTGATTCCGAAGTATTCGATGGATATGACCTTGTCGAAGTGCACCCAGATGAAGCCTACGGGGCCAATGCTCTACGTATCGGCGAGATCGTCATCTACCCGCTCGCCTTCCCGAGAACGGCTGAACGATTGGAACACCGAGGGATTCGTATCGAATTCGTGGACTTGTCCGAATTGGCCAAAGCGGAAGGAGCAGTCACCTGCTGCAGCTTAGTATTCGCGAAGGGTCCCGGCACAGGATCAAAGTGAAACATTCTTCATTCGGAGATTGAGCTGGGGATATGGACGAGCAGGTGGTGGCGTTGTCTGGATCATCGAATGTTCTGCATGCGAATTACGACACTGCAACAGTCCCTGCACCCGGCTTCCTTGTGCCGCTTCCTCGGGCCGGGTATGGTGATGGTGTAACCGCCGTGACTGGAATCACGGCGTGCAATCTTGAAGCAGCAAAAGGATGGGGTATGCACGATGTAAGAGCGTTCAATCTGAAATGTGGAACCTGCGGAAAGGACATTGAGGAATTGCCGTTCCTTCCGCTCACGTCGAGCCGACCCGTCTTCTGTCGAGAATGCAATCAGAAGCGGCCGGCAGGAAAGAAGAAGGGAAACACGAGGCGGCCGAGGAAGAGGCGGCGATAGTTCGATCTGACCCGTTCGACCCGACCTCCGGGAAGCAATTTCGAGGTCTGCGACACGATTCGCTGGTGCATTCCGGAGCCGAAGAGGCCGTCTTCACGCTGATAAATCCCGTACCCAGCCCCATGAAGTGTAATTGATGTAGGTTCTTGCTCCTATGGTCCCCATCGAAAATGTCGGGTAAGGTTTTCGCGGGAAGGAAAGTGGGTATCAATGCCGCGAGACCGCAGCAACCTCGTATGGATCGATCTGGAAACGACCGGATTGAGTGTCTCTAGGCGCGTCATTCTGGAGATCGCATCCCTCGTGACAGACAAGGATCTCAACATCATCGGCGAAGGCCCCAACCTGGTGATCTATCATCCCGACGAGCTACTGGAACGCATCGACCCTTGGTGCGAGCAGCAGCACAGTAGGTCCGGATTGCTGGATGCGTCAAGGGCTTCCGACATCTCGCTTCAAGAAGCCGAGCAACAGACGCTGACCTTCATTCGCAAACACACGCATCGCAAGATGTCGCCGTTGTGCGGCAACTCCATCCTGCTCGACCGCCGCTTCCTCATGCGATACATGCCCGAGCTGAGTACACACCTCAGCCATCGGAATCTTGATGTCAGCACGATCAATGAATTGGCGGCTCGTTGGTTTCCGGGTACCTTGGAACGGTTGGACAAGGGCGTCCGGCATCGCGCTGTTGACGACATCCGATCGTCGATCGAGGAGTTACAATTCTACCGCTGCCAGATTTTCAGGAATTAGCTTGTCATTCCGACAATACCGGCGGGGAGATGCCTGGTCGCATTTCCGAACCGTTAACTAGGAGCTTACATTGCCCTGATCCCGCTCGAATTGTTGCCCTGTAAGTTTTTGCGCAATCTGCTTTGATCGCCGGCACAAGAAGGAGGAAACTCAGGGAATGGCAATTCGCGCGTTGATTCTTGATTTCGACGGACTGATTCTGGACACGGAATCCCCGATGCGTACTTCGTGGCTGGAAATCTTTGAGGAATACGGCCTGGTCGTGCCCGGAGAGCGATGGGCGTCGTTGCTCGGGTCTTCTGCGGATCCTCCTGAAGCCTACGAATTGTTGGAGGAACATCTTGGTGAGCGGGTGGATCGTCTTGCGCTTCATGATCGGCGACTATCTCGAGAATTGCAGCTGTTGGAATCCGAAGTCGTGCTGCCGGGTGTTCGCGAACTGATTCACGATGCGCGATCGGGAGGTTTCGGCCTTGCTGTTGCTTCGAGTTCCGAACGAACGTGGGTGGAAGGCCTGCTTGAGCAGCATGATCTGATCGAGCCCTTTGACACCATCGTATGTGCCGAGGATGTAGCACACACCAAGCCGTTTCCCGATCTCTTTCTCAAAGCACTCGAACATCTCAAGGTGCAGCCGAACGAAACGATTGTGTTCGAAGACTCCCAACACGGAGTGAAGGCGGCCATAGCTGCGGGCATCTTCTGTGTTGCCGTTCCCAACAAGGTCACACGATGTCTGACGTTTAGAGAAGCCGACCTGATGGTTTCATCGATAACCGACTACTCCCTTCAGGAATATGTGGCGGCGGCCACCTTAGCCCATTAGGCGGCAGCTCGTGGCTTGATCACGGTGCGAACGATTCCCGAGAAGCTCTCAAGCTCATCGAGCGCACCGTTGACAGCGGCCGCTTGCAGTGGGATTCTGCGTGCAACCACCGACGTTAGATCAAGTTTCCCTTGGCGAGCTAGCTCGATCACGATCGGTAGTTCGGAAAGGAGATGATCGGAACACCCGATGATCTCCGCTTCCTTGGCCAGCAGATGCTGGTAGGTGTCCACAACGAGGGGATCGGCTGCCAATCCGACCATGACAGCGCGTCCTTGTACGCCAAGCATCTCGACGGATTGGCGCATCGTCTGGGGTAGGCCGATGAGTTCCAGGGAGAGATCGACGCCCCCTCCCGTTCTC
>DAOVHV010000188.1 GCA_030671645.1 bacterium
ACGTCGACTTTACGGCCGAGGTTGAACGCAGTCTTCGTGTACTCGACGGCACCATCGCCCTGTTCTGCGCTGTCGGCGGTGTGCAACCTCAAGCCGAAGCCGTGTGGCGCCAGGCCGAAAAATACCGTGTCCCTCGCATTGCCTTCATCAACAAGATGGATCGCACCGGCGCGGATTTCGAGCGAGTTGTTGAGGAGATTCGAGAAGAGTTAGGCGCTAACGCCGTTCCCGTCGTCATCCCCATCGGGGCGGAGGGCGAGTTTCAAGGCGTCATCGATTTGGTCGACATGAAGGCCATTTACTACGATGAGGCGCCAGCGGTCGGGGCCACCATTCGGGAAGAAGACATTCCCGAAGACTTGATGGAAGTTACCCGCGCGGCAGAAGAGCGAATGATCGAGATGATCTCGGAGCAGGACGATCATCTCATGGAGAAGTTCATCGAAGGCGTGGTTCCCGATCGAGCCGAAGTCGTTCGTGCCATTCGTAAAGCGACGATCGAGGGACGGTTCATCCCCGTGTTGTGTGGGGCTGCGTTCAAGAACAAGGGCGTGCGCCGATTGCTCGATGCGGTGGTCGACTACCTTCCATCGCCGATGGATCTCCCTCCTGTCATTGGAGCATCCAAGGATTCGAATCAGGAACTGATCCGTGATCCTCATGACGACGCCCCATTGGCGGCACTGGCGTTCAAGTTGCAGTCCGATAAGCACATGGGCAAGCTGACGTACGTGCGCGTGTATTCCGGTGTTCTTGAAGCAGGCGCCCAGGTCTACAACTCTTCGCGGGACAAGATGCAACGCGTTGGACGCTTATTCGAAATGCACGCCAACGATCGTGAGGCAATCGAAAGGCTCCAAGCCGGTCAGGTGGGTGCTGTCGTCGGCTTGGCTGAGACGCGAACGGGCGACACCATTTGCAGCCGCGAACATCCCATCGTGCTGGAGTCGATCGAATTCCCGGCTCCGGTTATTGGAGTGGCCGTGTCTCCCGCCTCTCGCGACGACCGCGACAAGTTGGCCAAGGCTCTCCATCGATTGGCTGAAGAAGATCCGACGTTTGTGGTGAAATCGAATCAGGAAACAGGCGAAGTCGTCATCTCGGGGATGGGAGAATTGCATTTGGAGATCATTCTCGATCGGCTGCGACGCGAGTTCGGCGTGGGCGTGGACTCCAGCCGCCCTCAAGTGGCCTATCGCGAGACAATTCTTGGATCGGTGGAGCACGAATACCGTCACGTGAAGCAAACGGGCGGGCGTGGTCAGTACGCGCACATGGAGTTCCGCATCGAACCCGCGAATCCGGGTGACGGTTTCCAATTCCTGGACGAAATCAAGGGCGGAAAGATTACACGCGAGTACCTTAATGCCATCAAGCGCGGAATCGTCGACGAAATGGCCAAGGGGCCCTACGCCGGTGTCCCCATGGTTGACATTCGTGTCACCGTGTTCGACGGATCGATGCACGACGTGGATTCCTCGGACCAGGCGTTTCGCACCTGTGGCAGGATGGGATTCCGTGAAGCCTGTCTCAAGGCGGGGCTGGAGCTGCTCGAGCCGCTGATGAGCGTCGAGGTGACCGCTCCCGAGGAATACACCGGCGCCATCACAGGAAGCCTGTGCAGCAAACGCGGCCGCGTTCAAGGCATGGACAGCAAAGCCGGTGCAACTATCTTGCAGGGATTTGTTCCTTTGGCAGAGATGTTCGGGTATGCATCGGAACTGAGAAACGTTACCTCCGGGCGCGGCACGTTCACCATGCATTTCGAGCATTACCAGGCTGTTCCCTTCTCCATTGCCGAGGAGATCATCGAGAAGCGAAACAGCGAGAAGAAGTGATTCCTGCGACAACATGATGAGGATAGCGCGCTGCTCCATCCTACGGGCAGCGCGTTCTTCCGCTCCGGATTCACCCTAACTTGGCTTCTCAAGACCTTGCCCTTGATGCAAGGCAGCCAGGACGATTTGCAGAGTGAGAAGCGTTCGTTCCTCGGGGCTCTCCAAGAACGGGCCCACATCGTCAACAACTTCCGCGAAGTTCACTTCGCGAAGCCTATGCTCAACGACTGACCTCCATGTTTCCGCTGTCACTTGTGCTCCTTGCCATTGGGTCTGCGCTAGAGCGTTTCTCAGAAGAGGAATATTGGGAACCGTTGGCTCCGATCGGGAGAGATACCACAGTAGATCGTAGATATCGCGACCCTTCGCGTAGCCTCTTGAAAGAAGCACGTGTAGCTTGCCGGCCATCAATGACGGAAGATCATAGTGTTGAAGTGCGACGAGAAAATGTCGATTGATGACGGTCGTTTGCAGAGTTGCTCCGACGGGTGGCGAGGTGTCGATTTCAACCTTGATCGCCAGCTTCTCTGTCTGATGTGGGCTCAATCCAAACTCATACAACAGCCCAGGGAAGCGCACGAAAGCAGAGTGCACCGGGGTAACTTCGCGCGGATGAACCGTGACATCGAACCCCGCCTTGGTCAGATCCGATTGAACTCGATTCAGGATTCGCTGGAAATCGTACACTTTGGGCCGTTCCAAGGAAAAATCGAGGTCTTCGGA
>DAOVHV010000148.1 GCA_030671645.1 bacterium
GCGGGAATCAACGTGGCAGGACTGTACGTTGACGCTGCATACATCTTGGAAGAGACGCTTGGAAACACGCTCGTGCTGAGCGCTGAGTTTTCCTTGGGCGGCCTCCTTGGTGAGGAAGAACCCGTCGAGGAAGTCGGGACTGAATAGGTTCTAACTAGAAACTAAACTAGAGAAGAAGAGGCTTCGGCCTCTTCTTCTCTAAGCAACTACCGTGTCAGCAGTTGCCAAACAGCACAGCTGCTTCTTTAGGTGACCAACCAGTTACCGCTAACTTCTCGTTTCTTCGCGATCCAAATACTGCAAGATCGCTTCGACGACAAGGTAGTTTACCGAACGGTCCCGTTTCTCACCGAGCTTGATCAAGCGCTCCACTGGCTTCTTTTCGATCTTGCTCTGAGGAACATAGATGGACATTTTGTCCAGCAACTCTTTCTGTGCCATAAGAACCCCCCTTCTTTGCGTTGGCGTTGTATTCTACGATCTATTGTTCCTCATTAAACAATACTTTCGGACATCGTTCAATTCGATGGGTCATCCGGAATTGACGGAAATTCAAGGTCTGAATCTCCGAAAGCCGTATACAAACAAGGTTGTCGCTCGCGTTAATTACGCGCGCTGGAATAAAAAACGAAATCGTAAGAAGGCAGTGGATCATGAGAAAGCCGGGATTTCAGCTTATAGGAATTGCCACGGCTGTTCTTCTTGATGGGGCAAATGACATCTGTGCAGGAGACAGTAACGCTTGTCAATGACAGTCTCGCGGTAGCGATACGCGAATCCGTGTTTGTCCCCAGTGGCTCGATTAAGGTGTCATTGTTCTGTCAGTAGGAAGCCTGGCGAGAACCAGATTTACGTCTCCATTATCGAAGCAATCTCTCTTGTGCATTGACGTGACATCGAGCAGGCTTTATTGTACAGCTGACTTGCAGCTTGACGAATAGCGAGCGATCCGATTCTTTAATCCGATCAATGTGTGTTTTGTGTTTCCGAAAGGAGAGAGTATGGGTAACATCAGTGAACTTGAGGTCCTATTGCGGCCCCCGGCCATGGACATGCCGGTCTATCCACCCAAAGCGATCACGCTGGCCAGTGGAGAGACAATGGTGGTTCGACAAGTTGCGCGCGAGGAGGTTCCAACACTGCTCGAGGCGATCTACCCGTTGCTCTGGGTCGAACGCGATTTCTATGATATTGTGGCCGCGCGTCTGTTCGGGGAACTACTCGCCTACAAGCGCTATCGGGTGAAGGATGAATACGTCCTCGTAGGTCTTATCGACGGGGTGTTGGCAGGCATGGTCAACGGACGTCTCGTCGATGAAAAGACGGGAATGAGCTATCACACCCTGACCATCCGACGGGGACTGCGCGTCGGATCCCACTTGTTCGCCGCCAAGATGGAGTACCACATCGAACATTGTCAGCAAGAGGAAGTGCTGATCGTGGCCGAGAGCCCGATTGGCTTCCGCCGCTGGATGATTGAGTATCCGCTCGAGAAGAAGTTTGAAGTACAGCATGAAATGGGCGGCGTTCCTTCGTGGCTGCTACCCAAGGACGTCTACTATGCCGCCAAGCCCCGTCTCGTAGCCGGCCATCGTCCGATCTCAGATGAGCTGATGAAATCGTCCGCGACCATCATTCTTCCGGAAGAGGAGACGGTCGTGCGTCAGGTTGCCGGTGAGAAGGAGGAACAGCAATGAAACCTGTCTATATCGCCGGCGCGGGCATGACCCAATTTGGACGCTCCGAATGGACGCTGATGCAACTGGCAAGCGTGGCATCGCTGGCGGCGTTGCATCACGCCAACCTTGGTGACATTCGCGTGGACGGCGTTGTTGTCGCCAACATGGGTGCGGCTCGCGTGAACCGCCAAACGGCCCTTGGCAGCGCTCTGGTCGATCAACTGGCATTGTATCCGGCTACTGCCGAGTCGGTGGAGAATGGGCCGGCCTCCGGCGCTTCTGCAGTCAAGATTGGCGTTCAGGCCATTGCCTCCGGAATGGCTGACGTCGTCCTCGTTACCGGAGTCGAACGCATGCGCGTGGTCAACGGTCTGGAAGGAACGGATTTCGTGGCCAGCCTTTCGCACCCGGAAGCCGAGTACATCTACGGCGTGACGCTCCCGGCCCTTGCCGGTATGTTCGCCCGACTGTTCATGGACAAGTTTGGCGTGGAGCGCAAACACTTGGCCATGGTGGCCATCAAGAACCACGAGAACGCCGCCAAGAACCCGTATGCGCACATCCAGCAAACGGTAACCATGGAGGGAATTCTCACGCTGCCGGAAGCGGCGGTGAACAATCCGCCCATCGCCGAGCCGCTTCACATGTTTGATTGCTGCCCGGTATCCGATGGCGCCGCCTCGCTGGTGTTGGTTTCGGAAGACGTGGCCGCCAAGCTGGGAGGCCCAAAAGTGAGGGTCGCTGGCATCGGCCAAGCCACCGATACCCACGCGGTACATGAGCGCGAGGACCCCACCGATTTGAAATCCGTTCGTATTGCGGCGAAGACAGCTTTTGATCGCGCCGGCCTGAAGCCGCAGGACGTCGATGTGGTTGAACTGCACGATGCGTTCACGATTCTGGAGATTGCCGAGTCCGAAGCCTCAGGCTTCTTCCCGCGCGGTGAAGGACACAAGGCGCTCGAGCGCGGGGAAACCCGGCTTGACGGTGCGTTGCCCATCAACCCATCGGGGGGACTCAAGGCCAAGGGGCATCCTGTCGGTGCGACCGGTGTGGCTCAGTTGGTCGAACTCGTTTGGCAACTGCGTGGTGAATGTGATGCTCGACAAGTGAAAGACGCCAAGGTCGCCTATGCCTGTAACTTCGGCGGATTCGGAAACAACGTCGTGGCCAGCGTTCTGCAGAGGGAGGCATAATGAGCGGCAAAGTCTATGGCATGAAGTGCAACTCCTGCGGCACGGTGAGCTATCCCAAACATGCAGTGTGTCCCGACTGTCGCAACGAGAGGTTCGAGGAAGTGGCTATCGGTGGCGAGGGGAAAGTACTGACCTATACCGATGTCTATGCCTTGGCCATCGAATACGAAACTCGCTATCTGCGATTGGCCATCGTCGAGCTGGACGATGGGATTCGCGTGACCGGTCAGCTCCTAGATGACGAGCCCAAACTCGGTATGCGCGTGAAGACGATTCTTGGAACGGTTCGACAGAGCGGAGAGACGGCCATCCAGGGACTGCAATTCGTTTCAGTCTAGAGCTGGCAGCAGCAGAAACAGCAATAGATCGGATGCCGAGGATCGAATTCCGGTGCCCGATTTGCTTTCTTCCTCATGATGAGTAGGATGCAAAGGCCGAATTTTGCCATGACGAAAGAAGGTTATCCATGTCCTATGATGTCGCCATCATTGGGGCCGGCTCTGCCGGCCTGTTTGCCGCCTTGGAATTGACGAGCACCGATCTTCGCGTTGTCATAATCGAAGGCGGTTTGCCGCCCAAGGAACGCACCAGCATTACATCCGGTGTCGGTGGAGCCGGTACCTTTTCGGATGGGAAGCTCAATCTCAGTTCCAAAATCGGCGGGAATCCTCAGGCAATAGGCTGTTCTTCAACCGAATTGGATGCGCTGATCGAGCAAGTCGACGCTGAATTCACGCGTTGCGGCTCTCCGGCTCAATACTCAGGCGAGAACGCACA
>DAOVHV010000072.1 GCA_030671645.1 bacterium
GAGATCGGTCCCCACTGCAAGATAGGACTGATCGAGTATTCCGAATCGCTCGAGGTTCACGAAGATTCGGTCGTTGGAAAGCAGACCAAGATCTGAACCCTGAATGAACCAAACCCGGGCCGCCTCAGACTAACCTGTGGTGGTTTGGTTCAATGCATCGTGGCCTTGTTGTCCGTGCACGTTGGGAAAGAGGCGTGGGGCTCCGGTCAGAGCCACCGCAATCATTGCCGCGGGAGGCGACTGTGAAAGGGATCATCAAGCAAGCGATCGAGAATAGCTCCGCCGATTACACGGAGATTCGCATCGAGCGACGTTGGCTCAATCGCGTGCTTTTTCAGAAAGAGAAGCTCGAAACACTTGAATCAGCGACCGAGTTGGGTGGCATAGTTCGGTGCTTGAAGAATGGAGGATGGGGAATCTCGGTCTTCAATGACCTCGCCAACCTCTCCAAGCACGTGAAAGAGGCGGCGGCCATGGCAGAGGTTGTTGCTGCAACAACTGACTCGTCCGTTCTACTGGCCGACGTTCCGGTGGTTGAAGACGAAGTTCGCGTGGAATTGGAACACGACTTTCGCGATGTGCCCCTGCAACGAAAAGTCGAACTGACCCAATCGTACAACGGCATCATCTTGGGTGAGTCGGACAAGATCGTGGCCACGCAGGTTCAGTATGTTGATCGATTCTCAGAGATTACGTTCGCCAATTCTGAGGGTACCTTCCTCGTGCAAGAACTTCCCGACATTACTCTCTTGCTGGGTGCGGCTGCCGGTGATGGGAAAGGTGATATTCAGCAAGGAATGGAATACGGGGGCGAGGCCGGCGGCTTCGAATGGGTCGAAGGCATGGAGGATCAAGCCAAGATCGCTGCGAAACGGGCCGTAGCCATGTTGGACGCTGAACCGGTTGCCGGCGGCCAACACACCGTGGTTCTGGATCCGATGCTTGCCGGCGTGTTCATTCACGAAGCTTTCGGCCATTTCTGCGAAGCCGACTTCCTGTTTAAGAATCCCCGCCTGGCAGAGATCATGACTTTGGGGAACGAATTTGGGATGCCGGGTCTTCAAGTCGTTGACGAGGGATTCATTTCCGGTGGACGCGGGAACGTTCCGTACGATGACGAGGGCGTGCGGCGCGAGAAAACGTATCTCATCAAGGACGGGTGCCTGCATTCCCTGATTCATTCACGTGAAACTGCAGCCAAGATGGGGGCTGCGCCGACCGGGAACGCGCGAGCCGTCAGCTATGAATACGAGCCGATTGTCCGCATGACAAATACCTACATCGAGAATAGCACATCCTCGTTCGAGGACATGATCAAGAATGTGGATCATGGCATCTATGCCGTCGGCGCGTACGGGGGGCAGACCGAATTTGAGCAATTCTCCTTCTCTGCGGCCTATGCCTACGAGATTGTGAATGGAGAAGTGGGCGGCCTGCTTCGAAACGTGGTGCTGAGCGGAAACCTGTTCGAGACGATGCGTTCGATCGATGCCATTGCCAACAATCTCAAAGTCAGCGGCGGTGTCGGTGGCTGTGGCAAAGGAGGGCAGGCCCCGTTGCCTGTTACGACGGGAGCGCCGCACATCCGCATTCGCAATGTCACGATTGGAGGCAAGTAATGAACGCTATTCTTGAGAAGGCTCGTCAGAAAGTCGATCACGCGGAGGTTTTCCACCTGCGGAGAAGACTGCTTCCTGTCGAGTTCGATGCGGAAGGTTTGAGCGTGATCAAGGCCAAGCACATTGAAGGCGCGGCATTGCGAGCCGTCTGCAAGGGTCGTTTGGGGTATTCTACGTCCACCGATCTTGCGCATCCGGCCGCGATCGTGGAGGCTGCCGTGGCGACGGCAGCCTATGGCGATGAGACGGATCTGGAATTCCCGGGACATGCCATCGATCCTATCGAAGGCATTCATCATCCAGAGACGGCCGCCTTGTCGGCCGAGCAGTTAGTGGCGCTGGGTGAGGCTATCCGGGAGCGCATTCTCGCGGATGCCAGCGACGTAGAAGTCGGTGTATCGGTGCAGACGACGGTCGATCACGTGCACATTGCGAACACCAATGGATTGGATGCCGAGGAAACGCGTTCCTCGGTCAGTGTCAGTCTTGAAGTGACGAGGGCCAAACAGGGGGACATCTTCACGGTAGGGGATGTGTACAAGGCACGCGTAATTGGCGATCTTGCTGTTGAAGACATCACCCGGCGAGTACTACGTTTGTTGAGACTGGGAATGGACATTGCGTCTGCTCCATCTGGATCGTTGCCTGTTGTGTTTACGCCGACTGGAACACTTGCGTTGCTGCTGCCGCTGATCATTGGGCTTAGCGGGAAGTCCGTGTTGCTGGGGCTTTCCCCTCTTGACGGAAAGCTCGGTGAAGCGATTTTCGACTCACGATTCAGTTTGATCGATGACAATCGGCTGGTATCGGGTGCTGCGGCCGGATCGTTTGACGACGAGGGGGTGCCAACGCAACGAACGACACTGATCGAAGGCGGACAGTTGCGTGACTTCTACTATGACTTGCGTACGGCCAAACAAGCCGGAGTCGATTCGACTGGGAATGGATACAAGAGCGGTCTGATCGGCGGAAGCAGCTTCCGGCCGGCTCCGAGTGCATCGCTAAGTAATCTTGTCGTCGACACCGGAGATGCGACTGAAGACGATCTGGTCCGCGGCATGAAGAAGGGGCTGCTGGTCGACGGTGTGCTTGGCTTGGGGCAGGGAAATCTGAATGCCGGCGACTTCTCCAATAACGTTGCTGCCGCGTTTTTAATCGAAGACGGCCGGATTGCGGGGCGAGTCAAGAATGTCATGCTGGCAGGCAACAGCTATGACCTCCTTCGCCATCACTTGATCGGATTGGGAGATCGAGCCGATTGGGTGTATGGGCGGATCTCCTGCCCGGCCATTGCCATTGATAAAGTCAACGTAGCCGCCAAGTAAGCGCGAGCCAATGGGTCGGTGTTCCGAGAAACACCGACCCATCTGGCGCCATCCTCACACATCGGGAAGAAGGAGGAGCAGTTGGAATCAGGGAATCGGAAGTGGATGGTCCCCTTCTTTACGATCTGGACAGGGCAGCAGCTGTCGATTATCGGGAGCCGTGCAGCACAGTTCGCCTTGGTATGGTGGCTGACTCTTGAAACGGGTTCGGCGACTGTGCTGGCGACGGCTTCGTTGGTGGCTCTAGCTCCTCAAATCCTTCTGGGTCCCTTTGTCGGAGCCTTGATTGATCGATGGAATCGTCGCGTTGTCATGATCGTGGCTGACTCGTTCATTGCCCTGGTGGGACTCTGGCTGGCCTATTTGTTCTGGTCCGGAACGATGGAGGTGTGGCACATTTACGTTGTCATGCTGGCCCGATCTCTGGGCGGAAGCTTCCATTGGCCGGCCATGGCGGCTTCTACAACTCTGATGGTGCCCGAGAAACACTACACCCGCATCAGCGGACTCAACCAGACGATCCACGGCCTGCTCAGTTTGCTTGGCGCCCCGTTGGGAGCGCTACTGCTTTCTCTTATGCCCCTCCATGGTGTGATGATGGTTGATGTAGCTACGGCCGCATTTGCCGTCATTCCCTTGCTGTTCGTGATGGTTCCACAGCCCAAGCAAGAGCATGTTGCTGCGATTAAGGCAAGTTCCTTTCTCAGCAATACGCGCGAAGGCTTGCGATTTGTGCTCCACTGGCCCGGCATGCTGGTGCTGCTTGCCGGCGCTTCGATCCTGAAAATCGCTCTCATGCCGGCGTTCACCTTGCTCCCTTTGCTTGTCAAGGATCACTTCGGTGGGGGCGCTCCTGAGCTCAGTTTGTTTGAAGCGTTGGCAGGGGCGGGGATGCTGGTTGGCGGACTGATTCTCAGTTCTTGGGGAGGGTTCAAGAGAAAGGTCTACACAATCTTGCTGGGCCTGATGGGAATCGGCGCCGCCTGCCTGGTACTAGGATTGACGCCTGCAAACATGTTCTGGCTGGCCTTGGTGAGTATCTTCGTTGTCGGATTGATGATTTCAATGGCCGATGCTCCGATTGCCGCCATCATGCAAACCACGGTTCCTCCTGAGATGCAGGGACGTGTCTTTGGACTGCTGGGCAGCCTGTTCTCTCTCACCACACCGATCGGACTTGCCATTGCCGGCCCGGTTGGAGATGCCATGGGCATTCCATTCTGGTTCCGGCTGGCCGGATTGATCTGTATGGGCGTGGCGGTGGCAAGCTTCTTCATTCCCGCGTTTAGGCGGCTGGAAGAGCACAAGTTCAATGAGTCGTCGATGAAGGCGGAACCCCAACTCGAAAGCGCGCCTTCTATCGATTGATGGTGTGGATGGCTCGTCCCAGTGCATTCTCGGCCGCTTCCTTGAGCCCTTCGGGAAGAGTCGGGTGGGGGTGGACGGCATCGGCGATCGCCTCGAGTGTCAGGTTGCTCTGCATGGCGATGGCTGCTTCCGAAATCAAGTCTGACGCCTCGGCTCCGATAATCTGAACACCAAGGATCCGATGATCTTCTGCGTTCGCGACCACTTGGAAGAAGCCGTCTGCTTCCTGCATTCCCAGCGCCTTGCCCAGAGCGGCAAACGGGAATCGCCCCACCAGTATTTCGTTACCGGCGACCTTGGCTGCTTGCTCAGAGAGTCCGACTGACGCGATTTCCGGATCGGTAAAGATGGCCTGAGGGATGAGATTGTAGTCGATCGCGTGTGGTTGCCCTGCCAGCGTTTCGGCCACCCGAACACCGTCCATCGAGGCCTTGTGCGCCAGCATGGGGCCGGGCACGGCGTCGCCGATGGCATAGATGTTGGAAGCTGTTGTTTGTAGCTTGTCGTCCACACGGATAAATCCCCGCTCGTCCAATTCCACGCCACAGGACTCCAAACCGAGATCACGGGTTCTTGGCCGCCGGCCCACCGCCACCAGGATACGGTTGACAACATGCTTCTCTCCGTCTTGGATTCGAAGCACAACGTCGTTCCCATTCTGTTCGAAGGATTCGGCCGCCGTTTGGGTCAACACGGTAATTCCACTCTTGGCGAGCGCGTGCTTCAGTGTTGAAATGGTGCGGCGATCCAGATCAACGGTGGACAGGATTTCCGGAAGGAGTTCCACGACCAGGACCTGAGAACCCAGCCGGTTATAGATGGTCGCCAGTTCCAAACCGATGACGCCGCCGCCGATGACGGCCAACCGGTTCGGGATTTCCGGCAATTCCAGTGCATCGTCTGAAGACCAGATGGCAGGATGATCGAACGGAAACGGAGGAATCTGAACGGCATCGGAGCCCGTTGCAAGCACGATGGTCTCTACAGTCAGCTCCTCGCCGCTGGATAGCGCGATCCGGCTTTTCCCGGCAAGCTTTCCGCGGGCTCGAAGAACCTCCACGCCATTCTTCTCCAGTAGGGTTTCGATGCCCCCGACCAGGGTTGAAACGACTTCCCCCTTCCATCCTCTCAATCTCTGAAGGTCGATCTGAGGAGGAGAGAACGTGAGTCCGATTTGCTCGGCTTCTGCCGCTTTGCTGAGCAGCTTGGTGGCCGAGTACAGGGCCTTGGTGGGAATGCAGCCCTGATTGAGGCACGTTCCGCCCAATATTTTTTCCTCAATCAAGGCAACTTCGAATCCCAATTGCGCTGCGCGAATTGCGCAAACATAGCCTCCCGGACCTCCGCCGATAATGCCAATGTCAGTCTTCATGATGATCGTGCATACGGTAGCGGGGGACTCAATCGTGTGCAACCGATCCTTCTCGTGCACAAATGGTGCTCTTCCTGACGGGCGGATACACTGGAGTGGCGAGTTCGCGACCTGCGAAGGAGGAATCGTGAAGCTTTTCATTGATACTGCAAACGTATCGGAAATCCGGGAAATGGCCTGGCTGGTGGACGGGGTAACGACTAATCCATCGTTGGTGGCCAAAGAGAAGCGGGCCTTCCGAGACATCATCGCAGAGATCTGCGAACTGGTCGATGGCCCAATCAGTGCCGAAGTCATCAGTTTGGAAACCGA
>DAOVHV010000133.1 GCA_030671645.1 bacterium
AACACTTCGCCGTCGGGCATGTTGCGCTCGCCGCAGCAGTTCACGAAGGTTCGTCCTTCGATACTCATGCTGAGTTCGACATCGGGGCCCTCAACGCGAAGTGCCTTGGCCTTGTCCAGGTAATCGACCACCTTTTGTTGTTGCACTGCTATGTTTTTCCAATAACCGACCGGGTTATTCATATCCGGGAGGCAGGCGCCGTACACGAAGTCCTCGTATTCGGACAGACTCATTTCGGCGTCTTGAGCCGAGGCATTCGTTGGAAACAGGGCCAATGCCCATCGGAATTCGCCGTCTGCCGTGCGTTTCATGACGGTTCCGAACAACTCTCCCTGTGCCTGACTAGCCAGAGCGATCTTCTCAGGAGGAACATTGGTCATGGCCTTAGTGTTCATCGGGCTCATTAGATTGATGGAGGCGTCAAACGTTTCCATGGCCAGCTTGATCGGCTCGGGGATGAACTGAATCTGCTCATCATTGCCGTACTTGTAAACGAGTTCGCCGAATCCCGGCATGATAGGGCGAAGAAGCGTGTGCCCGCCTGCCTTGAGGATTTCGATACAAATGGCCTTGAGCAAAGGCTCGGCGATAGGGCCTCCCTGTACCAATACCTTGTCTCCCGGTTTGACGCCAATGGAGTAGTTGACCAAAACTTGCGCTAGCTTCTCAACTCGTGGATCGGGCATACGGATTCTCCTTATTTGGACCTTGTCGCGGCGGCTGGGCTACGCTCTCGTATGTGACAGTTTCGAGGGTATCGGTTCATCCTGCGCGGCTCAAGGATTCCGACTAGATCTCGATGAGTTGGAGATCGCGAGCCGTGTCGATTTGTTGACCCGGCATCAATAGAGCAACTCGGCGCGTGCTGCCGCCGTACGCGATCGATGTGAACAGTGTAAGGCAGCGATCATGGAACAAATACAGCGGCGCGGTCGGTTGGTGCGATCGAATATGAACTTTGACTCCCAGTTGAGACGCCCTCTCTTCGAATGCTGTTGGTCCGAAGGTTGGCCGCCCTTCGAAACGGCCTGCAAAACGCCGATCTGATACCCAGTCGCCCCAAGTGATGGCGCGCCACGCTTCGGACCCCAACTCGATGTTATCCATTGCCTCAAGAGAGAGAAGCTCCGGAAGGCCTCCGTGAGTGGCGAGGATTCCGGCAGGATGCCAGGTCGCCAATGGAAGCTTTGCCAGATGATGGGCCAGTTCTTCGGATTCATCTTGAGGAAGACTGTCCCAGAAGTCGGCCGGCGAAAAGTGGGATACACTCCGAGCCTCGTGGTTGCCCATCAGCAAGTGAACGGAAGACGGCGCTCGGAATCTTCCCGTCACAACTGACGTAAGTGCTCCCAGCGAGTCGGGCCCCCTGTCCACGATGTCACCCAGGAACACAATGACATGATCCGGTGTCGAGAATTGGGAGAATATGCCTTCGACGGCATCATGATCTCCATGAATATCCCCGACGAAAACGGTAGGACGGTCAGTCGGAAGGCGAACGAGCCGTTTGATCTGAGATCCGTCATCTGGAAGGACGTTCTCCAGCAAAGCGAGAAGTTCATTCATATCTCCTCCCAGTGCTCCAATGTCTGTCGAATGGATGGATCGAACATTGTGACTCCTCTGGGTTTCCAGGCTGTTCACATCATACGTTTGTGGATCCAGGAATTCGATCCACAGGCACCGACCCACCTCAAGTCTTCGGGCCACTTCTAAGAGTTACTCTAATCCGCCTTGACCCTGAGTTACTTTTTGCTGGATACGAAGACGCGCTATTCCTTTGCTCGATTTTGTACTCCGATATCTCCGAAAGCCGCCGACTCTCGGTCTCGCGTTCGCGAGCGATGTCACCAATGATCGTGTTTTCGGGAGCATCGGCGATATCAACGATGCCGACGCCGGTAGTGATGCAGTCGTACTCATCTATGTCGGCAGATAGGTTGTGCTGGAGCTTAGAGGAGATCTCGTCTTTCGTCTCCATGATGTCATCAGCGCGGGACTTACGAATGGGTTCGAGAGTTGTCCGCATTACACGAAATGATTCCGCGCATCTTGTATACTACGGTCATGGCCACACTGGAAGATGTTGCACGCTTCCTTGGATTATCCAAGCGTGCAGTACGCACCCGAGTGAGCGCCTTGGGGGAGACGTTGGACGCGTACCTCTCGCGAGGCACCCGAAATCGCCTGATTTTCGAGGGAGAAGCGGTAGCCATCCTTCGACGTCTCGAAGAACTCCGCGAACGTGAGGGCCTTCCCATTCAAGAAGCTGCTGAGCGACTGAAATGGGAACTGTCGTATACCGAACACCCACCCGGTGTGTACATCGTGCTGCAATCGGACGTCGAGTCGTCCGTACTCAAGGAAGTGATCCTGGAACTGTGCGAAGAGCGCGATCACTGGCGCGACTATGCCAAAGCCCTCCAATCGGTGCTTCCTGCCACCTTGAAATGGTTGACCAATATCAGTCCGCCCGTTCCTTCGGACAGGCGCCTGAACTAGTTCCTTCGCATCTCATCAAGCACGAGAACGACCGTTTGTCTATTCATCTCCTGCTTGAGGCATCATTCCCCGTGCCATGAACCGAGGAAGCACAATTCCGGAAATGGCGGGCGTGATGCGATCTCCCAGCTGAAGTTCACCGGAGACGGTGATTGGTTGATTCCCTCGTGGTGGATTGACGAGGGACATAGCGATGTCCGGATCGATGGTCAGCTTGTTGACAAGCGCCAGTCCGATTTGGAACTCATTCAGACTTACGCAGCTCGTAACGTGCCCGATGACAATGCCGGCTTGATCAAGGACGGCGGCTCCCGTTTGCACGCGACGCGCACCGGCTCCCACACGGAAACGGACAAGCGAACGGCTTCGATCGACGTAGTCGGTCGCGCACCTCGTACGACCAATGAAGAACGGCTTGTGAAGCTTGACATACGATCCGAATCCGGCTTCGAATGGATTCATGGCGTATGGTCCGGCCAGTTCATGCCCGTACAATGGGAATCCGGCTTCGGTGCGGGTGGAATCACGCGAGGCCAGTCCGCAAGGGAGCAGGCCGTAGGGTTCGCCGACTTCGAGTAAACGATCCCACAACCAACGAACCGAGGGACCGCCGACGTAGATTTCGTAGCCCTGTTCCTCACCCGTGTATCCAGTGCGTGCCACGATCAATTGACGCCCCTCCACATCGAGTTCACAGAATTCCGTTTTTTGCAGAGCGGTCAACGTTCGCTGATGTTTTGGTGACAGAAGCAGCGACAGGATTTCCGGGCTTGCAGGGCCTTGTATGGCGAGATCGACCACGCCCCGAGTTGCCTTGAGATCTTGGATCTGCACGTGCTTTGGACACCGGCTGACGATCTCCCGGTCGATCGCATATTTGCCGTCATTGACTCCGTTGAGCCATTCCCAATCCTTGCGTTCATTAACGGCATTGACGACGACAAGATACCGGTCCCAAGCACGGCGATAGATGAAGATGTCGTCAAGCACGTTCCCGTCTACGTCCAGAAGATATGCGTATTGAGACCGGCCGTCTTGGAGCCAAGCGACATAGTTCGAGCAAACTGTATTCAGGAATTCGGTGGCGTGCGGACCTGAGATCTGAAATACGCCCATGTGGCCAAGGTCGAACAATCCGGCAGCCGTGCGAACGGCGCGATGCTCTTCCAGGGCCGAGGCATACCATATCGGCATCTCCCAGCTTGCGAACGGAACCAGCCGTGCCCCGAGTTGCGAATGGGCTTCGTGAAGGACCGTACGCCGAAGGTCTTCTTCCGAATCCTCCCACGTCCAAACAGTGCGATCGGCCGCCTCCACCGGGAAGCTCAGCTTCGACTGAGCCACGAAATACGGTTTCTCGAGATCAAATCGCTCGGGCGACCGCGCATAGACATCGTCAATCGACAGTCCGTTGCCTGGTCCGAGGAGAGAGTTGGTGAGCCATTCGCGACCGATG
>DAOVHV010000187.1 GCA_030671645.1 bacterium
AAGTAGACGGCCTCAATCACGCAAGGCGCATCCGTTGATGAAGACGCAAGAACCGGCACTTCGCCAATTCCATCCGAAGCGTCGACCTCAGATACTCCCGGTTCATCATGGCCGGCCGTTTCGGGAAGGTCGGTAACCGATTCGCCGGTCGATGTCTCGCTGACTGCCGAAACATTCGTTTCATCCCGCATCTCAGATTCGCCTGTTTCAGCACCCTGCGTTTTCAGGCGTGCCACCTCTTGAGCAATGAGAGTTCCCACCGTTGCTCCAACAAACAGAAGGAGGAGGATTGTTGCGATTGATTTGGCCAGCTTCATTCCGACTCCTGTAGTGTTGCCCGTGCTAGCTAAGCAGCGCTTTCAGATCGTCCACGGTGGCAACCTTGCCCACCAGTTTGACGTCGTCGTCCACGGACAACGCAGGCGTCATCATTACACCTCGATTGGCAATCTTAACGATGTCCGTCACCTTGACAATCTCTGCGTCGAGTCCAAGTTCTCGGACCGCGGCTTCGACGTTCTTCGCCAGAGCCTCACATTTCGGGCACCCGGTTCCCAATATCTCGATCTTCATCCCGTCCTCCTCCGTTTTGCTATCCAACAATGGCACCAAAGAGTTTCCCGGTGAGTGTGGCGGCAATCACGACAAGCATGACGTAGGCCAGTGTCTTCTTCGTTCCAAGGATCTTTCGAATCACCAGCATGTTCGGCAGAGAAAGCGCCGGACCGGCCAGAAGCAGCGCCAGTGCCGGACCGTCGCCCATTCCCGAGCCCATCAGCCCCTGAAGAATCGGAAGCTCCGTCAACGTCGCGAAGTACATCAGCGCACCCGCAAGGCTGGCGACGAAATTAGATGCCCAACTGTTCCCGCCTACGGCGCTGCTGATCCATTCCGGCGGGATGAGCGCCGTGTGTCCCGGTCGTCCGAGCAGGAACCCGGCAATCAGCACTCCCCCGAACAGGTAGGGAAGAATCAGCTTGGCGAACGACCACGTCGATCCGCCCCACTCTCTTGCCTCATCCTTTGAGTACCACAGGATCATCAGTACCGCAAGAAGGAGCAGGAAGACCCCGGCGATGTAGAAACGGTTGTTGTAGATGGATGTGTAGAGAGACGGCGCGTACGCGATTGATTCGATCTCGCTCTTCTCGATGCTGGTGATTGAATCCGAATCGTGCAGCTTCACGAGCACCGCCTCGGACGTCTCTCCGGCTCGGGTTGCGACAATCACTTCACCCGTCGTTGTCTCGATAGACAGGCTTCCGGGCTTGCCCCAGTTCGCTGACACAAGCACCAGAACCATCAAAGCGACGGGAATCGCCGTCTTCCAGATTGGCTTTCCGTCCTCAGGAACAGGAGCAGCCATTGCCGTCTCCTGTTTTTCCGCCTCTTCCTTTCGGAACAAGAACTGCATGGTAAGACCAATGACGATGGAGAACACGACCGCACCCACAGCGCGGGCCACGCCAAACTGAATCCCTAGGATACGACCCGTGAGGATGATGGCCAGAATGTTGATCGCCGGGCCGGAATAGAGAAAGGCGATGGCCGGTCCAAGACCGGCTCCTCGTTTGTAGATGCCTGCGAACAGGGGCAACACAGTACACGAGCAGACAGCGAGAATTGCTCCTGACACTGCGCCGACTCCATAAGCCACCACTTTCTTGGCCTTGCCGCCTAGATACTTGATGACGCTCGCCTGCGAGATGAAGACGGCAATCGCGCCCGCGATGAAGAACGCGGGAACAAGGCAAAGCAGCACATGCTCTCGCGCATATTCCTGAAGCATGAAGAACGCTTCCATGATGGCGCTGCGCACCGTGGGACTGGAGAACGGAACGAGGTACGCAAACAGGAACGCTCCGGCAATGATCGCGAAGATTCGCAACTCACGCTTCAATTCAGGCCACCTTCTCCTTTGTCAGTTCCCCCAACTGCTCCAGAACATCCAGCAACTGCGGATCCGCAAGCTGCCACATCACGCGAACGCCTTCCCTGCGGGATGTAAGGAGGCCCGCTCGTTCAAGAATTCCGAGATAGCGCGACACGATGGAAGGGTCAACGCCAAGCTCGGGCGCAAACTCACATCCGCAGCGTTCACCCTCACCAAGCATCCATAGCATTCGTTCACGAAGCGGATGAGAAAGCGCCTTTCCGACCAATGTCAATGAACTTGTTTCTCTCATTCTGACCTCTTTGTTACATTACGCATTATTGCAATAATCATACGTCGATGATCTCCGCTGTCAAGTGCGGATGTCCGTCCTTTGATCGGAGGCGCCGAAATCATCTGCAATTCCTCTCAGCAAGGCATGTGTGCTGGGTGTGTTGGCCAGGAAATCGGGCTGACATTCGGGCTTGCCGGGCCGTGGTTTAGGGCGTACCGTTGGTCACGTTCAAAGAACACAGGGCAGGTGAGACCATGAGGAAATCTCGATTTGCAGGCATTTCGATTGCCGTCTTAGCCATTCTTTGGGCAGCCGGTTCACCAGTTGTACCCGCTGAGTCCGATAAGGACTACGCGGATTTTGCTCTTCGACTTCGTAGTGGTTTCTACGGTTTTCCGATCT